>NZ_JAWQUN010000031.1:0-42158 GCF_033447105.1 Formosa sejongensis | reverse complement strand
CGCTAAGGTTGGGGCTTTCTGTAATTTCATAACCTAAAAATAAGACTTGAGAACTTAATTTACAAACAGTTATTCAATATAATAATAGATTCAATTGATTTGACCTTGCAACGGTCTTAAATTGTAAAGTTCATATTTCGAATATAAAACCTTTTGAAGGAGAAGTATATAAGGAATGGATCAGTGGGAGGAAATTATCTGGACATAATGGTGCGTTTACTCACGATGAATATAAAACTGAAAAGTATCATGATAAGATCATGAATATACCGAAGACGAACTATTAAGAAAATTCCATTTAGCAAGTATTAAAGGTAATTATCCTAAAAAAATATTTTACGAACCTATTTATGACCTTATTGAGCAGACTGATGGTTTTCCAGATTATAGAAATACATTGTATTGGAAACCAGATATTAAAACCGATGAAAAAGGAGACGCAACGATTAACTTTTAGTGTTCCGATATTAATTCCAATTTTTTGGGTCGTATTGAAGGTCTAAGTGGTGAAGGACTATTGGGAACTCAAAATTTTGAGTTTTTTTGTTAAAAGAAGGAACTGAAAATAAGAGTATTTGAGTCAATAGTTAGGTCTAGCAACAGTAAAGTGTGAAAAAATGAGAATCAATTTGAATGTCCGCTATATATCATGATGCAGTAATTTAATTAACTTAATGTCAAATCGAGCGGCCTTGAATATCCGTATGTAGTAGTTTTCGACTCCGCTCAAACTGACAATAATAACCTTTATGAGTTTATACGGATACACATAAACCAATTAACGGTTGAATTGATTGATGGCAGCACACAAGACATTACAATTTTAGAATAAAATGGCGATGGCAAGCCTATTAAAGTTGCTGGAAAAGGACATCTCAAAGGTAAACTAGTAAGCGCAGCGCTTTAAAAAGATATTTAAATAATAGAATATAAATACTAACGGCAATGAGATGTATTTAAAAGATAGCAGTATTTAGTATATAACAATTATAAATTTTAGAGTAGCGATTTTTAAATTTGGATTAAAGACTATAACGGCAATCAATTATCAGAAATAGAGCAAACAGATGTCATTAATTTGGAAAGTGAATACACGTAAATTGAAATATAAAAGACAATGTGTTTAGTGCATTTTTAGACTATAACTTATCGCTACACTGAAGTAGTAATAATCACCTTTTTTTAGCTGTTTATTGAGATACGCACACTCTCACTGTGTTTTTAGGTGTAAATGGGTAATAAGTTATTAAGAATGATTCATAGTTTATACCAAAATGAGACAAGTGTTTCTATCATTGTAATATAATTTGAGACTAACATTTTCAAATTAATAATTGCAAAAATTAAAAATTAATAACAATTAAATTATATGAAGTTATTTAAAGGAACATTAGTAGCATTTGTTTGCGCTGCTATGTTAATGGGATGCGAATCTAAGGAGAAGGAAACGTCTTCTGTAGAAGCTAAAAAGGTAATACAAAATACAGATCTTGTATTAGACTTAAGTGTAGCCAAAGTAAAAACGACCTTAGAATCGTTAAAAGCTGCAGATAGTTTTCCTAGAAACATAACACAGGGAAATAAAGATTGGAACCTTGTTGGAGTTAGAGATTGGTGTTCTGGATTTTGGCCAGGTGTACTTTGGTATGCTTACGAATATTCTAAAGATCCTGAAATTTTAGCTGGAGCAGAAAAATTTACAGCGCCTTTAAAAGAAATCGCTTACACGCCTGCCGATAATCACGATGTAGGTTTTATGGTATACTGTAGCTACGGTAATGGTTACCGATTAACGGGTAACGAAGAATACAAAACAATATTACTTGCTGCAGCAGATACGTTAGCGACATTATATAATCCTAAAGTAGGAACCATTTTATCTTGGCCAGAAATGGTGCCAAAAATTGGTTACAACACGATTATCGATAATATGATGAATTTAGAGTTATTGTTTTGGGCTGCTAAAAACGGTGGAAACAAAAACTTATATGATATCGCAAATAGTCATGCTCAAAAATCTATGGAGCATTTAGTACGTCCAGATTCTTCTATTTATCATGTGATACTTTTTGATGAAAATACTGGAGAATTTACTAAAGGAATTACGCACCAAGGTTACGCAGACGAATCGATGTGGGCTAGAGGTCAAGGTTGGGGAATTTATGGTTTCGCCATGTCTTATAGAGAGACAGGGAATACAGCGTATTTAGAAACGTCTATAAAATTAGCCGATCACTTTTTAGAGCGTTTACCAGAAGATGGTATTCCATATTGGGATTTCGACGATCCAAAAATACCAGATGCGCCTAAGGATGCATCAGCAGCATCTTTAATTGCTTGTGGTATGCTAGAATTAGCCGATCAGTTAGACGATAATGCACTGAGATTAAAATACACGAATGCGGCCAAAGCCTTAATGAGTAAATTAGAATCTAAAGAATATTTTAGTGGAGACACTAATGATGCGCTTTTACTTCACTCTACAGGACATATGCCTAATAATTCTGAAATTGATGTGCCAATAATATATGCAGATTACTACTTTATGGAAGCCTTACTTAGATTAGAAAAGGTAGAAAATAAAATAGCTCAGCAATAAAAAATTAGTTTGTTTGTTTTTTAGTAAATCATGAGATTAAATCTCATTTGGTTTTAACCCTTTTAGGAGAAGTTCTGAAAGGGTTTTTTTATGCCTTATACTCACGTATGCAAACTATTTATTAGTTTTTTATATATAGTTATGTAGGGGCTTTTTTTTGTTTGTATTGTTTAAATTCTCCCTCTTAGTGCGGCTTACAACTTTTATCTGTTTTGCAATTAACAGTTAGAGCGCGTGCCTTAATTTAATTTGTTTTTTACAATGTCATGTTACCTTAACATGAACTCTTTTTTATTAAGAAATAACATCCCTATAGTGTGGAATTTTAATTGAAACTTTAAGAGATCCCCTTGGTATACGGTGTTTTGTTAATAATTGTATATAATAAATAGAGGAGTTTTTGTGCTTAGATCTAATTGTATACTGTATATGAAAATTTAGCATCTGGCTTGGTAAATATGCCATTAAACGGAATATAACCAGATGATTTTAATAGTAAAATTAAAAAAGATTGAATTATTTATGAATAGTTTAATAATAGCAGCGTTTTAGGCTCGAATTTCCTATTTTGGTTGAAAAAAATTGGTTAACCAGTTGTCTTTGGTATTCAGTGGGTTGTGTTTTTCCAAGTATAAATAATTAAGTGCTTTTTTTAACAATCTGGTTTTTAATTGATGCTTTTGGTGGGGGTATTAGCATTCAAAATTAATTACAGTATTGAATTTTAAATTACCTAATAATCAAATCAAGAGGTTCCTTAAAACGATTATAGTATTAATTGTATGTTAATTTTATGAATTACATAAAATCGTAAGCATTAAAAACAGGTAAAAACAAATTTTCAGACAAAACATACTGTTTATAAGGGATATTAGGTGAAAATGGGTGATAAGTTAGACACATAGAATCATGATTTAGAGAATAAATAGGACATTATTTATAATATTGTTAACAGAAATACCAAATGAAATGTTAACGCTTTTTCTAAATGGTATCTAAACAAACATTAATAACATAAAACAATCTATTATGACCAAAAAAAAATTACTAAAACACCATCACTTACCGAAGGGCGTTTATTTAAAAAACTCGAATTTTAATTCATGTAGTATGTCTTAAAATTTGTTTCAGAATTTTACAACCAATTAAATAGTATAACAAAAAAGTAATTTATGTATAAGAATTATAAATTTAAAAAGTCTTCTGTAAAGCCAGCGTTGTTTATGGCTTTATTGCTAAGCTTATCTTATAGCAGTGTTTTTGCTGTTAACGATACGAACAAATTAGTTACTGAAGCACGTGTTAACGAACAGGATTTAACAATTAGAGGTACAGTATTCTCGAAAGATGATGGTATGCCAGCAGCTGGGGTAAATGTAATTTTACAAGGTGCATCTGGTGTAGGTACAGTTACAGATTTTGATGGTAATTATGTTATAGATGTTCCATCTTCATCTTCTGTGCTTGTATTTAGTTATGTTGGGTTTATATCTCAAGAAATTTCTGTAGGAGGAAAAACTAAAATAGATGTAGAATTAGTTACTAACGTTAGTGAATTAGACGAAGTAATTGTTGTTGGGTTTGGTACTCAGAAAAAACAAACACTTACAGGAGCTGTTGCTCAAGTAAAAGGAGAGGACGTTATTAGAGGTAAAGGTACTTCTAGTGCAGCTTTAGCTTTACAAGGAGAGGTTTCTGGGGTAACAGTTACACGTACATCATCTCGTCCTGGTAACGAAGGAACTTCTATTAATATTCGTGGTGCCATTTCTGTAAATAATATTACACCGCTTATTATGTTAGATGGTGTGGAGATTACAGAAACAGAATTATCTGCAATAAATGCAAACGATATTGCAACCTATTCTGTATTAAAAGATGCTTCGGCTTCTATTTTTGGTACTAAAGCTGCCGGTGGGGTAATTTTAGTAACCACTAAAAGAGGTAAAGAAGGTAAAGTTGTCGTGAATTATAAAACTGAAACGCAATTAAACTTTGCTCAAGAATTTCCACTTGCAAATATGAGTCAATGGGCAGAATCTTGGTTAATAGCAGGTGCTAATGATGAAATTTCTTACGTAGACAAAGATGGTGTGTTAACTCAGACTGCAGGTACTTACAGATTTTTTACTGAAGAGCAAACTCAGATGATGGCCGATGGAACGTTTCCATTAGCACCAAATCCATTTTTTGCTAATGGTGTAAATAATTATTATGCAGATGTAAATCAATTTGATGCACAGTATGGTACAACGGTTTCAGAAAGACATGATTTGTCTTTATCAGGAGGTAACGAAAATGTAACCTTTAGAACGTCTTTTGGATATGCTAATGAGCGTTCTCCTATGACGTTTACTTACGATGGACAAAAGCGTTATAACTTCCGTACAAACTTAGAGTATAAAATAAGTAATGTAATTAGTACTGAGTTTACAGTATCTTACGATAATAGAACGATAAATACACCTACTCAAGGTATTGGAAATGGTATTCAAGATGCTAGTATTTTTCCATTGTATAATCCTGCAGGGCAGTACTATGATACTTTTGGAGGAAATAATGTACTGGCTATGCTAGATGAAGGTGGGCGTACTACAAATAATCAAGAATTATTCCGTTTAGGAGGTAGAATTTCTTTAGACTTAAATCAATATGTAGAAGGATTATCAGGGTCTTATTTTGGAAACATAACCTCTAGAAATCAGCGTACTAATGCTAGAAAAACAAGTGTTACTATGTACGACTGGGTTGGTAATGTAACGTTTACACCTACAACACTATTGAATTCTAATATTAATGTTACAGAAGACGATTATATCTTCCAAAACCATGTATTTCAGTTAAATTACAACCGTACTTTTGGGAAAAATACTTTAGGAGTTATGGCAGGGTATACTGCAGAGCAAACACAAGTAGAGAAATATTCTTTGTTTCGTTCTAATATGGCAGACGATAGTTTAGATGATATTAATACTGGAGATGTTGCGACACAAACAAATGGTGGTGGTAGCTCTGAAGTAGGTTTATTATCTTACCTAGGAAAAATTAATTACGATTATGATTCAACGTATTTATTAGAATTAATAGGACGTCGTGATGGTTCTTCTCGTTTACATGAAGATTACAGATGGAAAAACTTCTTCGGTGGTTCTGCTGGTATAGTGATTTCTGAAATGGATTTTATGGAAGATAGCGGATTCAATATGTTAAAATTACGTGCGTCTTACGGTAGTACGGGATCGGTAACAGGTATTGGAGCATACGATTATTATTCTAGTATGGGTTCAGGGTCTACAATTTTTGGTACGACTCCAGAATTATATACAACGGCTAATATTTCTGGAATTACATCTCTAGATCGTTCTTGGGAAACGGTAACAACAGCAAACATCGGGATAGATATCGCTTTATTTAATAACCGTTTAACTGGTACTGCAGATTATTATGTACGTACAAACGACGATATGTTAGTTAATATTACATATCCACAAATATTAGGAGCTACGGCACCAAAAACAAATAGTGGTACGTTCGAAACTAAAGGTTACGAAATAGCTGCAACTTGGAGAGATCAAATAGGTGATTTTAGATATAATATTGGCGTTCAGTATTGGGATAACAATAGTGAAGTTGTTGAAATGGAAGGTAAGACCACAATCATTAAAGGTGTAAATACTATTTTAGAAGGGAAACCATTAAATGCTATTTATGCATATAAAACAGATGGTATCTTATCAACAGAAGCTCAAGTATTAGATTATTATAACCAATATGGTTTTATAGATGGAGACCAACTTACTACAAAACCTGGAACTAAATTACCGCTTTACAGAAGTGCAGACCGTTTAGTGCCTGGGACATGGAATAAAGTAGATGTTAACGAAGATGGTATTATTAATGAAGACGATTTAATTTATGTTGGAGATGCAAATCCTCATCATAGTTTTGGTATTAACTTAGGATTCTCTTACAAGAATTTCGATTTTTCTACCTTCTTCCAAGGTGTAGGACAACAAAACATTGTGAGAACAGGATCGCTTTCTTACCCATTCATGCAATGGTGGACAAACCAAAACCCTACATTCTTAGGTAATACTTGGACAGAAGACAATCAAGGTGCAGAATATCCTGCAGCTTTTTATAATGGTGCAAGAAAAACATGGAATTATGGTGATTTAGCTGAACCTAATGTAATTAGAGCGGCATATATGCGTGCTAAAGTAATTTCTGTTGGATACTCAATTCCACAAGAAGTTTTAGAACGTATAGGTGTATCTAAACTTCGTTTTTCTTTAACAGGTAACGATTTGTTTGTAATCTCTAATATCGAAGATGGTTTAGATCCAGAATTTGGAGATAATACAAGACAAGGAGGTATGATACCTTTTGCATCGACTGTTATTTTAGGTTTAGACCTTACATTTTAATTGCTAATTTTTAATTTAAAGAATATGAGAAATATAAAATTTAATATAAAAACAATAGGGTTGTCAGTCGTAGTCTCTGCATTCATGCTTACAGGATGTTCAGATTATCTAGATCAAGAACCTTTAGATACAGTTACGGAAGCTGTATACTATAAAACGCCACAACAATTTGAAAATGCCGCGAATTATTTTTATCGTCAGGCTTTTGGTTGGGGTATAGGACAAGGCGATGAAACGTCAGATTTATCAGGTAACATTTCCTCAGAAATTAAGTACGGAAGAGGTACTACAGATGTGCCTAATGAAGATGATATGTGGAGTGGCCAATATGGTCAGTTAAGAGAACCAAATCAATTAATTGAAAAAGCAGCAGAATATTCAGGAGATCAGGCAGATATTGCTGTTTCTGTCGCTACAGCTTACTTTTTTAGAGCTTGGAATCATTATAATTTATTACAGCGTTTTGGAGGTGTGCCAATTGTTACTTCTGCTTTAGATGTAGATTCAGAAATATTATACGGTCCTAGAAATAGTCGTTACGAAGTAGTCGCTCAAATTGTTAGTGATTTAAACTTTGCTATCCAAAGTTTGCCTTCACAAAACAGCATTCCAGATTCAGAAGAAGGTAAAATTTCTTTAGAAGCAGCGAAATCTTTTAAAGCACGTGTTTTATTATATGAAGCAACTTGGGAAAAATACGTAGGAACATCTACAGATGGAGATGGCGTATCTTCAGGAGCAGGTTCTGCTAAGCCAGCAGGATATCCTAGTGTAGACGAAATGTTGGCGGATGCTAAACAAGCATCATTAGATGTTATGAATAGCGGAGCATTTCAATTATGGGATCACCGTGCAGAATTAGGAGATAGAAACTTATTTTACTTATTCAACATAGACGATGGTGGAGGTAACCCAATAGGTTATACTAAAGCAGATAATAAAGAATTTATTATTCAAACTATTTACGATTATAACTTAAGACAGATTAGAGCAACTTTAACACACTCTAAAACAAATACACCATCTCGTAAATTAATGGATATGTATTTATGTGAAGACGGATTACCAGTACAATATTCTCCGTTGTTTGAAGGGTATGATTTAATGACTTCAGAGTTTGAAAATCGTGATTACCGTTTAACAAGTTTAGTGAAAAGACCTTTAAAAGAATATTGGGGTTGGGGCTCTAATACCAATGGTGGTGGAGCACAATATGGAGTGCCTTTCGCAGATGCAGGTAAAGGTTGGGACTATACATATGTGCCACAACTATTATCTCCAGGAGGAGCTAGAGGAATTGGTTATGATGGAGTAAAATTAACCATGGAACATATTTTACGTGAAACTAGAGAAGAGTCTTACAACTATCCATTCTTACGTTTTGCTGAAGTATTATTAACGTATGCTGAAGCAACTGTAGAATTAGGTGGAGGTGCAATTTCTGATGGAGATTTAAATATGTCACTTAACTTAATTAGAGAACGTTCTAATGTAGCACCATTAACTAATGCGTTAATCGCGCCTTATTCAGATCTTAATATGTTAGGAGAAATTCGTAGAGAGCGTGCTATTGAGTTATTTGGAGAAAATCAACGTTTTAACGATATTAAACGTTGGGGTATTGCTGTAGAAGAATTAGACCATGATGTATCCTTAGTATATGTTGAAGGTACAGAATTTGAAACGGCAGAGAACCCTAGAAATCCAGGAACATTAATTTACGATGAATCTGCATTTAGTGCTACCGGAACAACTGTAGGAGTTCAATCAGTATCTACTTATGCTGGGATTGCTAAAACTAAAGCAGGAGCTTTAATTTTAGATCCTTCAGGAAATAGAAATTTCAAGCTAATAAATTATTTAGATCCTATTCCAAGAGATCAAATTACTTTAAACCCTAATGTATTACAAAACCCAGGGTGGTAAGATTATAAGTATTTAAAATATTATATTTAATATATTAAAAGCAGTTGCGATTTCTCGCAGCTGCTTTTTTGTTTTACCTGGCTTTTTGTATAGGGTATTCTACTGATAGCCACAAGAACTTAAAGCATTATTAAATGTGTTAAATAGGCTGCTTTTAAGTGCCATATAATAGCGTCCTAAACGATTAGTCTCTTTTTTCTAAAAAGATATGCCAATGCTGACTTTATGGAATTAGTTGTTCTGCGGGAGATACTTTTTCTATATACCTTGAATTTTGTTTTTTTGTGGCCTATCGAAAATTTATCGTAAAATTTGAAGAGAAAGTATCGTAAAATTAAAAGCTGTTTGAGCTAAACGTATGTTCCTATATTGTTGATTTTTAGTAGCGAGTTCTTTAAATTTAGATAGTGAGCGAAAAATTTAGATAAAAGTTCGTAAGCCTAGATTTTTTTGGCTTGGTTTATCCAGAGCGTAGTCGAAGGATCTTTTTATCAATGAAAAAAATGAACATATAATATTATTTAGGACACGATTGATAATAAATAATCACTCGACCTACTTTTTAAAATATAAGTATTTATTTGTGTTATAATAGTAGCCAAATCATAACCAGCTTGTTTTTTACTAGTTATAATCAAGTCTTTTGTCTTATATCTAACAGCGGAGCGGTCTTTTTTCTTTTATCGGACCGCAATGTTTTTTAATGAAAAAGAGGCCGTATTCTAACACATTCTATTTTAAGTTTTAAGGTCTAATTAGTAATCGTAAAAACAAAAATTTTAAGAGGCGCAAAGAATTCTAATAAGATTCATTAAAAAGTACAAATACCCGTGTTATTCCAGTAAAAACAAGTAAAATGGTTTCTGTGTTATAGTAATTGAACGATAAGTTATTCAATATTTGGTAAACAAAATTTAGATTGCAGTAGTTATTGTTTATTAAGTCTTAAAGAAAGTAGTTTAGTCTTAAAGACGAGTTAGAATTGGTTTTTTAAATTCATCCAAGGCGAATAAGTTTCAATTTGGATGAATTTTTTTAAAAAGTGTAAATCGATTTTTTCCTAAAAACAACCAACTTTTTTTTTGAATTTAAATTTAAGTTATGAAAATATATATCCTATACCTCTTAGTATTTATGTGCACAAGTGCTTTGCATGCACAAAATAGTATGAGCAATAATCTTGGAGAGGCACCCGTAAATGGTGGTCTTGAAATGGAAGATTATTGGGTTTGGGGAAGTTCAGTTATAAAAGGCGACGATGACATGTATCACATGTATGCATCGCGATGGCCAAAATACTTACCTTTTCACCCCGGTTGGATGATTGATTCAGAAATTGTACACGCCACTTCTAGCACTCCTGAAGGCCCTTATACTTTTCAAGATGTTGCTCTTGGCGCACGTGGCACACAATATTGGGACGGCCGTTCTACACATAACCCTAAAATTGTAAAATATAAAGATACTTACATTTTGTATTATATGGGGTCTACACACCCGTTTGAGGATGTGACTACAGAAAATGTAAATCAGCTCGATTTAAAAAGTAAATGGTGTATTGCTGCCAGATGGGGAAAACGCATTGGTATGGCAACATCTAAAAGTCCAAATGGACCATGGAAACGTTTAGAATCACCTATTTTAGACGTAAAACCAAATTCATTTTATAGTTATTTAACCTCTAATCCTTCGCCTTTAATAAAAGAAGATGGATCTGTAGTGTTGCTTTTTAAAGGGCGCGATTATAACGCAAATGGAATTACAAATGGAGATATGAGTATAGGCGTAGCAACGGCACCGTCTTACAATGGAACCTACACGGTTATGGGAGATGAACCTTTATTTTCGGTAGATAAATTTGGTGAAATCGAAGATCCGCATTTATGGAGCGATAATTCCGGATTTCATATGATTGCCAAAGATCAGCGTGGTGCAATTACAGGAGGTCAAGGCGATGGACTATTAGCACATTCTAAAGATGGCATACATTGGGAAGTAGATAAAAATCCTAAAGCGTATACCAAAACTGTAAAATGGGATAATGGAGAAACGATAATACAAGGACAATTAGAACGTCCGTTTGTGTTTGTTGAGAATGGAAAACCCACCCATATATTTTTCGCGACTATGGATGGACCTGGCGGATTTGGAAATGGAACCAAAACCTGGAATATGGTTATTCCATTAAATAATAATTAATACACGATAAAAACCAAGGCAACTAGCCTAACCAAATACTTTAAGTCATGAACAAAAAACTATTACTAGCCTCAGTGGTTGCTTCGTTAGGAGGCTTACTCTTTGGATTCGATACCGCAGTAATTTCTGGTGCCGAACAATCTATTAAAGAAGTCTATCAACTCGACGGCTTTTGGCATGGGTTTACAAATTCTATAGCACTAATTGGGACAATAGTAGGAGCCTTATTATGTGGGAGACCAAGTGATAAATATGGTCGAAGAAATGTTTTAATTGTAGTTGCCGTTATGTATGGTATATCTGCTATTGGAAGTGGGATGGCGACAGATTGGTACGATTTCTTGTTTTTTAGATTTTTAGGTGGTTTAGGTGTTGGTGCTTCATCTGTTATCGGGCCTATGTATATTTCTGAAATTGCTCCGGCAAAACTAAGAGGACGCTTGGTAGGAATGTTCCAATTTAATATTGTATTTGGTATTTTGGTAGCCTTCTTTTCTAATTATATTATTAACTCTATTGTAGATGTTGATGCTTGGCGTTGGATGTTGGGTGTAGAAACTCTTCCAGCAATAGCCTTCTTTGGTTTATTATTTTTAGTACCTAAAAGTCCAAGATGGTTAGTGCATAAAGGTAGAAATGAAGAAGCAGGTAATGTGCTTCGGGTTTTAGGAACAGAAAATGCCGAAGGTATTTTAAAAGATATTCAAGACAGTTTAAAAGTTGAAACTACAGGGAAATCTGAAAAACTGTTTGTAAAGAAATTCTCTTTCCCAATCATGTTAGCGTTTCTATTGGCAACATTTAATCAGTTTTCAGGGATTAATGCCATCATGTATTATGCACCTAGAATTTTTGAAATGACGGGTTTATCAAAAGACACTGCTTTATTACAAGTAATTATAATTGGTTTTACAAACATGATATTTACGGTTATTGCAATGTCTGTTATCGATAAATTCGGAAGAAAATTATTAATGAAAATTGGAACCATAGGGATGATTATATTTTTAGGATTAACCACTATGGCATTTTACAACCAAAATTTCACAGGATATTCTGTGCTTATTTACTTAATTGGATTTATTGCATGTTTTGCATTTTCGCAAGGTGCTGTAATCTGGGTGTTTTTATCAGAAGTTTTTCCAAATTCGGTGAGAGCAAAAGGTCAAGCTTTCGGAAGTCTTACACACTGGGTATGGGCTGCTATTCTTACTTGGGTATTTCCAATAGTTGCAGAGTTAACTAATGGAGGAACCTATGCTTTTGCATTCTTTACTGTAGCCATGATATTACAATTAGTATTTGTCTTTAGAGTTATGCCAGAAACTAAAGGAAAGACTTTAGAAGAATTGGAAAAAATGATAATGAAGGAGAAATAAACAGCATATCTGTTTTTATAATATAACTTCTATGGGATATTGAATTCGTTTTCAGTATCCCATAAAAGCAATTAATAAGTAGCAAATAATTAAGGTTCTGTTATGATTAACAACAGGTTCTTAATAAAAATTTAAAAAAATGACTAAAGTAATAGTCTACATATCGGCTTTTTTAATGACTTGCAACCTTTTTGCGTCGCAAGTAGATACCCTCTTGGTGTATAGTAAAGCCATGAATAAAGAGATTAAAAATGTTGTGATTACACCAGATAATTACAGTAAAAAAGGAGGCGCTTATAATGTGTTGTATCTTTTACATGGTGCTGGAGGCGACTATAAGGCGTGGTTAGGAAAAGCACCTGCTATTAAAAAATATGCAGATGAGTACAATGTTATTATAGTGTGTCCCGATGGCGATAAAACCAGTTGGTATTACGATAGTCCTATAGACTCGACTATGCAATATGAAACATACATTACAAAAGAATTAGTGTCTAAAATAGACGACACCTATAATACGACCGCAACTAAAAGTAGCAGAGCGATTTCTGGCTATAGTATGGGTGGTCACGGTGCATTATACTTAGCATTTAAACATCAAGATTTATTTGGAGCAGCAGCAAGTATGAGTGGAGGCGTAGATATTCGTCCATTTCCATTACGTTGGGATATTGCCGAACGTTTAGGACCTTATGCTGAAAATCCTGAAATATGGGATCAGAACACCGTTATTAATTTAGTGTATTTATTAGATGGCAAACAATTAGAAATTCTTTTTGATTGTGGAGTAGACGACTTTTTCTATAACGCCAATCAGAGACTGCATTCTAAATTACTAGAACGAAATATTCCACATGATTATATAGAACGCCCAGGCGGACATACTAATAAATATTGGAGTAACTCGATAAAGTATCAGATGTTGTTTTTTAACGAATTTTTTAAGAAATCCAAAAACTAATTATTATGAACCTTAAAATTTTTAAACATATTACAATACTTGCTATTTGTGTGTCTTTTTCATGTAAAGAGCAACCGAAACAAGAGGAGGTTATTGTAACTGAAGTGGAAGCGAGTCAACCCAATATCATAGTGCTTTTGTGCGACGATTTAGGGTATGGTGATTTATCAAGTTTTGGTCATCCAATTATAGAAACTAAAAACTTAGATAAATTAGCAGATACAGGAATTAGATTAACCGATTTTTACGCTACAGCACCAGTCTGTTCATCCTCTCGTGCAGGTTTACTCACCGGAAGAAGCCCAAATCGTGCTGGGATTTATGATTTTATTCCAGGTTATAAAAAAAGTGAAGACAATAGAGATTTAGTGCATCTTCAAGCCGATGAAGTGACCATTCCGATGCTATTAAAAACAGTAGGTTATGAAACCTGTTTGGTAGGGAAATGGCATTGTTCGTCTCAGTTTAATTCTGAAGAACAACCACAACCAAACGATCTAGGTTTCGACTATTGGTTTGCAACGCATAACAATGCTGTACCAAGTCATGAAAACCCAAGAAACTTTGTTCGTAATGGAGAAGGAGTTGGCGAAATAGAAGGATACAGTAGTCAGATTGTTGTAGACGAAGCCATTAAATGGTTAGACCAAAAGACAAGCGATAAACCATTTTTTCTTGAAGTGGCGTTTCATGAACCACATGAGCCAATTGCCTCTCCAGAAGATTTAGTTCAAAAATATTTACCAAAAGCTAAAAATAGAGAAGAAGCAGAATATTTCGCCAATGTTGAAAATGTAGATATCGCTGTAGGACGATTAATAGCCTATTTAGAAGACCATAATTTAGATAATACGCTAATCGTTTTTAGCTCAGATAATGGACCAGAAACCTTTATGAGATACGATCGTGCAAAACGATCATACGGAAGACCAAACCCTTTAAAAGGCATGAAGTTATGGACCAACGAAGCCGGTTTTAGAGTGCCAGGAATTGTAAACTGGATTGGTAAAGAAACCTTTACAGGAACATCTAATGCGGTCGTTTCTGCTTTAGATTTATTACCCACTTTTGCAGAATTATCAGGAGCAGAATTACCAGATAGAACTTTAGACGGAGAATCTTTTGTTGCCCTTTTAGAGACTGGAAATTTTGAACGTACCAAGCCATTAATATGGGCATTTTACGATGCAATTAACGCACGTCGTGTGGCCATGCGTATGGGAGATTGGAAAATAATGGCACGACTGGAATTAGATAATGAAGAATTACCACACATTCATAATTTACACGATGGAAATATTGAAGAGGTAAAACGTGCAGAACTTACAGATTTTGTGTTGTTTAATCTAAAAAATGATATCGCAGAATCTGAAGATTTAAGTCTTGAAAACCCGGAAGTTTTCAAGGTTATGAAAGCTGAATTTGAATTACAATATTTAGAATTGTTAGAAGATAGCCACGTTTGGGTGCGAAATGAATAAATAGTAATAGGACTTATTAATAGTTAAAATAAAAATGGGGTTAAAATTAAAAAATTTCAGTGTTGTATTGTGTTTCGCATTATTAATTTTCTCGTGTAGTAAAGAGAGTAATGAGACATTGTTATACTCGCCAGACGGGAAGAAATCTATAGTGTTTTTAAATAATACATCTAATGATGCATTAACGTTCTCTGTTTTTTATGGTGAACAAGAGGTGTTGTTATCCTCAACTTTAGAATTACTTTCAAATGATTTAGATTTTTCAGGAGCGGTTTCAATATTGAAAACAGAGCATAGTAACGTCGATGACACTTGGGATTCTAATTTCAGTGAATTAAGTACCATTCCCGATCATTATAATCAGATAAAACTGTATTTAAAAATAGGCGAAACTAAGATTAATCTTATCGGGCGTGCTTATAATGAAGGTGTCGCTTTTGCTTACGAAATTCCGGAACAATCTAATCTTTCAGAAATTGCATTAACTGAAAATATTCATTATAATTTTAAAGAAGATTACAACGTGTGGTCAACGCCTAAAAGAGAACCTGGTGTTTTAACGGCACAAGGGGAATATAGAAATATACCAATTACAGAGTTAGAAATAGGTAGTGATCGCCCTTTAGTCATTGAAATAAACGATAGTATAATCATTGCTTTAGCAGAAGCAAAACTAGTAGATTATGCAAGATTGAGTTTCAATAAAGGTACAGCTTCAGAGTATAGCATTTTATCAACATTAGATGGTAAAATGAATGAGAGTAAACAAGATACGATTACGGGAGCTATAATTTCTGAGGAAAAAATAGATGGATATAAGGTGCATAAAACACTTCCGTTTCAATCGCCTTGGCGCGTAATCATGTTGGCGAAAAATGAAGGCGAACTTTTGGAAAATAACTTTATTATTCAAAATCTAAACGATCCTTCTAAAATAGAAGATACATCTTGGATTATACCTGGTAAAGTGTTGCGTGAAACCACATTAACAACACAAGGTGCCTTTGCTGCGATAGATTTTGTAGCCGAACACAATATGCAGTATATCATGTTTGATGCCGGCTGGTATGGCGACGAAATGAAAAACACTTCGGATGCTACAACGGTAACTTTAGATCCAAAACGATCTAAAGGCCCTTTGGATATGGAAGTAGTTACAGCATATGGTAAGGAAAAAGGCATTGGACTTATTTTATATGTAAATCGACGTGCTTTAGAAAAACAGTTGGATGACATATTACCGCTATTTAAAAAATGGGGTGTTGCTGGAATTAAATTTGGTTTTGTTCGTGTTGGCGATCAGGATGCAACCGCATGGATGCATGAAGCTATAAAAAAAGCAGCCGATTACGGAATGATTGTAGATGTACACGATGAGTACAGACCTACAGGTGTTTCTAGAACGTATCCTAATTTATTAACGCAAGAAGGTATTCGTGGAGATGAGGAAACCGTACCAAATGCACATACTTTAATAAGTATGTTTACACGTAGTCTTGCAGGAGCATCAGATAATACGGTGTGTTATTATAGTAGTAGAGTTGGGCAAATGGGATCGCATGCATCTCAGTTGGCAAAAACCGTATGTGTTTTCAGTCCGTTACAGTTTTTATATTGGTATGATAAACCAGCAGCTTCTCCTGAAAAATTAGATGGGTTATGGGGAGATACCAAACATATCGGCAACGAACCAGAATTAGAATTTTTTGATGCCGTACCAACCACTTGGGATGAAACCAAAGTGTTACATGCCGAAATGGGAGAAATAGGTGTAATCGCTAGAAGAAAAGGAACAGAATGGTTTATTGGAGGCATTAACGGTGTGACAGCACGAGAAGTGAATTTAGATTTTTCATTTTTAAAAGAGGGGCAAACCTATATTGCGAAAGTATATACCGACGATGAAAATGTGAATACAAGAACACAAGTTAGAATTGAAGACATAGAAATCAATACCGATTCGAAATTAAATTTAAAGGTGAAGTCTAACAATGGTTTTGCGATGCACATCAAACAAACTAAAACGAAATAAAATGATAAAGAACTGCAGCTTACTTTTTATCTTTTTGTTGAGTAACATGGTGATGTTTTCGCAAAATCAGATAGAAGTTAATGTCCTGAAATTATCAGGAGAGATTCCTAATGGTAAATTGCAAATACAAAATTTAGTATCTAAAGGCGATGCTATAACTGAAAAACGCACGCATAAAATAAAATTATATCCGAATATTGAGTTTCAAACTTTAGAAGGAGTTGGAGGTGCATTTAACGAAATAGGAGGAGCCGCTTTAATGGTATTACCAACAGCTTTACAAGACGAAGTGATGACAAATCTTTTTAGTGTAAAAGATGGTGCAGGATTTACGTTTTCTAGAACAGCAGTTGGCGCCAGTGATTTTGGATTAGATGCCTATAGTTATTCAGAAAAAGCTGAGGATTATAATATGGAACATTTTTCTATAGCAAGAGAAGAAACTTCTGTAATTCCATACATACAACACGCAATTAAGCAAAATCCAGACATGAAATTATTTGCTTCACCTTGGAGTCCTCCAGGCTGGATGAAATATTCAGGAGTTATGGATCAAGGAGAAGATTTTCCGGAAAAGAATAAATTAAAAGACGAACCTAAAATTTATGAAGCGTATGCCTTATATTTTTCAAAATATATAAACGCATATGCAGAAAAAGGAATTACAATTGATCGTTTAATTATTCAAAATGAAAATGATGCGAACACAAAATATCCATCTAATGAGATGAATGTGGAGCAAATGAGCAAATTCACAAAAAACTACTTGCGTCCGCAGTTTAAGAAAGATAATATAGATACCGAATTATGGGCAGGCACATTTAGAACGCATGGCCAATTAGATGCTATAGAATTAGTGGGAAACCCAGATTATATGGCGTTATTTGATGGTGTTGGAATTCAATATACAGGAGCGGTGTACATTAATCAAATGAAAGATCTTGCGCCAAATGCACATTATATGCATACTGAAGGAAGATGTGAGAATGGTAAAAATACTTGGGATCAAGCATCGAAACGTTTGGGAGAAATCGCAAATTATATCAATAATGGAATTCCAAACTATTGTTATTGGAACATGATTTTAAATGAAACTACAGAAAGCGGTTGGAACTGGAAACAAAATTCATTAATCAATATCGATCGTCAAACAAAACAGGTGACTTACAATCCTGATTATGCCGTGATCGCTTTTATGAGTAAATATTTAATGCCTGGAGCTAAGCGTATTGCAAACTATGCAAAAGAAGATGTGATTACTGTAAAACATGACGGTAAAATTTATATGCTTGTTCAAAACAATAGTGAAGAAACGCAGGTCTATGAATATCAAATAGAACATGGGGCATCTAAAAAAGTTGAGATTCCTAGTCAATCTTTATCAACTATAATTATTAGTTTATAATTTTTTAATACTCAAAATGCATATCGCAATGAAAAAATTAACGGTTTTAAAATTACTGACTTTTGCACTTCTTATCGTTGTGTCGTCTTGTAAAACTGAAGAGAAAAAAGAGGAGTTAAAGGTTGTGAAAAAGGAGCTTCCAACAGAGCGCCCAAACATTATTTTTATGATGTCCGACGATCATGCCTATCAGGCGATTAGTGCGTATAGTGATGTTTTAATTGAGACTCCAAATATAGATCGGATTGCAGACGAAGGGATGTTGTTTACAAATGCCTGCGTTTCTAATTCGATATGTGCACCATCAAGAGCGACTATTTTAACAGGAAAACATACGCATATTCATGGTAAAGTCGATAATGTCTTTCCGTTCGATGAGTCTCAAATGACCTTTCCGCAATTACTTCAAGAAGCTGGTTACCAAACGGCGATGTTTGGAAAATTACACTTCGGAAATAATCCAAAAGGGATAGATATATTTAAAATTCTACCAGGACAAGGACAATATTATAATCCAGATTTTAACACCAATGAAGGATTGATTACAGTAGAAGGTTATGTGACAGATATTATCATGGATATGACCATTAATTGGTTAAAAAATGATAGAGATAAAGACAAACCATTTATGTTGTTTTCTATGCAAAAAGCACCGCACAGAGAATGGTTGCCAGCACCGCGTCATTTTAAGGAATACACCAAGAAAACATTTAAAGAACCAGAAACTTTATTCGACGATTACGAAGGAAGAGGAACTGCGGCTAAAACGGCAGAAATGAATCTTTTAAAACACATGAACTGGGCAGGAGATTCTAAACTCTATCCTGAAATGATGGAAGAGTTGGGCATTGAAGACGTATCGGGTTGGGATTTGGAAGCCTTCGAACGTGAAGTTGGCCGTATGAATCCGGAACAACGTGCTGTTTGGGATTCGGTATACAGACCAATGATGGAAGAGTTTAAAACACAATATCCAACAATGAACGACACCGAATTAATGAAATGGCGTTACCAACGTTATATGCAAGATTATTTAGGGTGTATCGCATCGGTTGATGAAAATGTGGGCCGTCTATTAAATTATTTAGAAGAAACAGGATTAAACGAAAATACGATAGTTATTTATACCTCAGATCAAGGATTTTATTTAGGAGAACACGGTTGGTTCGATAAACGTTTTGTTTACAATGAATCTTTTAAAACACCATTATTAGTGCGTTGGCCAAACGTTATTACACCTGGAACTACAAGTACAGAAATGGTTCAGAATTTAGATTTTGCACAAACCATTTTAGAAGCTGCTCATGTGGTGCCTCCATCAGATATGCAAGGTGAAAGTTTATTGCCGTTATTATTGGGTAACAATGAAGAATGGACGAGAGATGCTGTGTACTATCACTATTACGAGTATCCTGGAATCCACATGGTAAAAAGACATTACGCCATAATTACACAAGATTATAAATTAGCTCATTTTTATTATGATGTAGATGAGTGGGAATTGTACGATCGTAAAAATGATGTGAATGAAATGCACAATGTTATTGACGATCCTGCGTATGCAGATGTGGTTGTAGAACTTAAACAACAGCTAGTCGATTTACGTAAACATTATGGAGACAGTTCTGATTTAGATCAAGAGATTTTGAAAAAATATTTAGAAGCAAAAAATAATCCAGATATAGAAACGGTGCCGCTTCATTAGAAGATTAAACTCCATTTATATCTAATAGTATTAAGTCATGAGATTTAAAAATATATCAATCTTAGTAATAACCTTCTTTATATGCGCTGTACAGAGTCATGCGCAAAGTAAAACGAGTCATCCGCGTTTATACGCAGATCAAAACGATAGACAAGAGATACTAAATAAAATTGAAACCGAAGCTTGGGCAGAAGCCTCTTGGATCGCATTATTAGAAGATATCAATCCCTATGTAGAACGTCACGTTACAGATCCAGAATGGATTGTTTCCAGATTAGCGATGTATTGGAAAGATGGCGAACATTATACACAATGTTATATTAAAGATCAAAATTGGGATTATGGCGAAGGTAATGCTCCTGTGCCTACAGTGCGTTTACCAGGTATGCGTACCTGGAACGATTATGTAAATGTGCCTTTAGAGGACCGCGTTCCGTATAATGAATCTGGAGATTTATTAGGAATTAGTCGCTCGAATGCCGATAAAACACCGGTTTTAATTCCGTATAAAGAAACAGGACACATGATTCGTGCTAATAATATGGAAATATTAAAGTTAGCAGAAGAAGCCGCTTTTGTATACTACGTGACTCAGGATGAAAAATACGCAAAATTCTCATCAGATATTTTATGGACATGGTTGTTGGGAACGTATTATATGCAGCCACCTTTAGATCCGGAAGAATCTACTAAAGGTCCTGGAGGATACGAGCCAGGTGGAATTATGGGCTATTACGATTATGAAGTGATTCATGACGACAGACAAATACCGACTGCCATTGCGTATGATTTTTTATATGATTATATGAATGCCAATCCGAATCCGCAATTAGAAAGCATGGATAAAACAACTACCGAAGTAGCTGGTGTTGTCTTTAAACGTTTTATAGAAATCGGATTGATTCGCGGTGGAAAAAAAGGAAATTGGAATGTGAATCGCTATAAAAATATCTTGAATAGTATGCTTGTTTTAGAGCCTAATGACTATTATGAAGATGGAAAAGGGCGTGAGTATTACATCCCGTTTTACACAGAAAAATCAGGCGAGCATTATGCGGGTTTACCAGAAATATTAGAATTTTATAACACTACTACCGGTTTATGGCCGGAATCTCCGGGCTATGCATCAGGAATGATTCCTACAGTTTTAGATATGGGCGTTATATTACATAAATCTGGAGTGAATACGTTAGCAGGAAACCCAATTATTAGTAAAGCTGCTTTAGCAAATTTAGGATGGTTAGATGCTCGCGGAAACTTGGTGGTCTTTGGTGATATGCGTGGTGGACCAGCAGATATTTCAGCTTTCGAATCTTTATTGACTTATTCCACATGGGAAGGAGATACCGAAACAGCTGAAAAAATGGCTACGGTTATTCGTAAAAATATAGCCTCTGGGCAATATGATAGAAATTCATCCGATTGGAAAAGCATTGTTTTTAATCAACCCTTACCAGATTCCGGAAGTGAATTGCCGTTTTACGAAGCAGCATATTCTCCATTTCATGAACATATTATCATGAGAAATGGAAACGATGAAGCTAACGGTATGATGTTTACGTTATATGGAGGAAAAGAAAAATCGCATTTAACAGCCAATGGAATTGCGATGCAGTTCTACGGTAAAGGTTGGGCGATGGCACCGGATGCTTCGGCATACGAATCGTATTGGTCTAAAGATGCGGGATATCATAGAGGCATTACAGGATCTAACACCATTGTACCTGGTTATAGTAGTGGAGAAATTACTGTAAATGCTATGGATCCAGCGGTAGATATTACAGCAGGATTTTATAATGCTGAAAAAACTTCGGAAAACGTATCTTTTGCAGATGTTTCTGCGGAAGAAAAACGTCGTGTGGTCGCTATGGTGAGAACTTCTAAAACCACAGGATATTATGTCGATATTTTTAGATCGAATCAATTAGATAACGATTATATGCATCATAATCTTGGGAATGGAATAGTATTGAAAAACACTTCAGATATACCATTGACTTTAGAAGCTGTAGATGATTTAGGAGTAAAGTATGATAAAAATTATGCCTTTTTCAAAAATCAAAGAAAAGTAAACTATACAGACGATTTTAATGCGACTTGGACCACCACAGCAGTGTCTCCTGAGTTGCATGTAAATATGTGGATGATGGGGCAAAACAACCGTGAGTTGTATGTGGTTGATGCACCGCCAACAACATTAAGAACAGATATTACGCCTGGAGAAGTAAATAAAAGTCCAGAAACCACGCCTACATTAATTGTGCGTCAGAATGGAATTAATGGTGAAGCACATCCATTTGTTTCTGTTTTTGAAGCGTATGAAACCGGTGAAAAATCGATTAAAAAGATTTCAAAAGTTGGTGAGTTTACGACTTTAGCAGCCCTTAAAGTAGAATCGAAACAAAGTACTCAATTTATCTTGAGCGCAATAGATGATAAGGTTTATCAACCAAGTAAACATTTGAAATTTCAAGGAACGTTTGGAATTGCTTCAGAAAAAAATGGTGTATTTGAATATTTATATTTAGGAAAAGGGAAGATGTTACAACATGGAAAATATAGTATAGAAGCCGTAAATGAAGCTGTTTCAGCAGAACTGAAATACGAAAATGGCACATATTACTATTCGTCAGATCAACCAATATTAATTAAACTTAAAAAGGGAAAAGCGAAAACCTATCCTGCAGGTTATAATATTGAAATTTAAATGTTCGTAATAGGTCATAAAAGGTTCGTCACCCTGAACTGGTTTAACTTCGTTGAATCTTCGATTTCAGGGGCTCCTTGTTAAGTGTTCGATTTTCAATGATAATGAGATGCTAAAACAAGTTCCGCATGACGTTGAAATAAGTAATATGACTTAAAACGAATATTCGTTATTGAAATAAAATAAATGAAAAATAAAGTGCTTAAAATAAAACCGTTTGCATTATTTATGCTTTTAGGAACACTAATGTGTTCTACAATTTCCAGTGCTCAAAATACATCGCATCCAAGAATTTATATTTCAGAAGGGTCTAGAACAGCCTTTTTAGAAGACACTAAAAATGTAGCATGGAAGCAAGATTTAATCGATAAAAAAGCAGAGGGTTTAGAAAAATATTTAGAATTGTGTGAAAACGATCCCACTTGGTTAGTGTCTAGATTGCAAATGAATTGGAAAACGAAGCACAACAAGGTGTATCTTAAAGGTGGGGATTTCGATTACTCTGAAGGCACTGCTCCTGTAGCAACGGTACGGTTTTCTGGGACACGTGATTGGGCAACAGATTATATAAGTCCTAGATTAGAAGACATAGAACCGTATTTCGATGATCCGCGTGGGTATTATTTACAGCATAAGGAAAACGGAATTAAAGAATGGGTGCATCCGTCTAAAATGGGACATGCTATAGAAGAGATTAATAGAAGTATTATGGATTTGGTTGCTGATGCTGCATTTTTATATTGGGTAACCGGCGATGAGAAATATGCTGAATTTGCTACACCTGTATATAAAACCTATATTGAAGGGATGTATTATCGTGATGCTCCAATAGATTTAACGAATTCAGATCAGCAAAGACTTTCGGGATTAGCAACTTTTGAGGTTATTCACGAAAAGATTCTTATTCATTTAATCACGACTTACGACTTCTTATTTAATTATTTTGAAGCCAATAACGTAGATCTAGATCATAGTACGAAGGTGTTTCAAAAATGGGGAGATCAGATTGTGAAAAATGGTGTGCCCGATAATAATTGGAACCTATTTCAAGCGCGGTTTTTAATGTATGTCGCTATGGTATTAGATTCCGATTCTTCATATAAAAATGGGAAAGGACGCGAATACTTTTTAGATTTAATCTTTAAGACGTCTACCGATAGACAATTATCGATTAATGAATCCTTATTGGTTTATGATCAAGATACCGGTGTTTGGCCAGAAAGTGCCTCATATTCGATTCATGTCATCACCACTTTATTAAAAATTGTGACCTTATTAGACCAATCTACAAACAACAACGAATTGGCTCAATTTCCAATTATTGAAAAGGCGGCATTAGCGTCATTTCAATATTTATTTCCTAGTGGATATTCTATAGGTTTTGGAGATTCTAATCATAAAACATTACCTCCAGAAAATTTTGAATTACTTATTGCGACGTATAGAAAATATAACGACTCTAAAAAAGAAGTTGTTATTTCTGGGTTATTGGAACAAATGATTGCAAAAGGGGAATACGAAAGAAAAGCAACAGATTTATTCGAATTGTTTTTCTATGTCGATCATTTAAAACCAGAAAAAACTACAGAAAAAGAATTGCAACAGTTAACATCTCCAACATTTTATGCCCCAAATGTGAGTTTATTTAACCAACGTTTAGGCATAGGAGAAGATGCCATGATGGTGTCTACTTTTGGATCTTTCGGAAATCATGCACATGCCAATGGGGTTGCCATAGAATTGTATGCAAAGGGCTATGTCTTAGGTCCAGATATGGGAAAAGGATCTAGTTATTGGCACGAAAATCATAACGAATATTATTCTAAATTTCCGGCACATAATACAGTTGTAGTCGATGGGATTTCCGATTATGAAGCTATGCGTAGTTATCATCCGTTTACTTTAGATCAGGCATTTCCGAAATCGGGAGAAGAACCTACATTTAACGGATTAACATATTCTAAAGTGTCTTTTTTCGAACCCAAGGCAAAAGCAGATCAGCAGCGATTTACAGCACTAATAAAATCAAAATCGAATGCAGGCTATATAGTGGATGTTTTTAGATCTAAAACAGAAAAAGACGGCAAACAAAGACACGATTATTTTTATCATAATTTAGGACAATCGCTTCAACTTTTTGATGTGAATTCTCAATTGCTTAATTTGACGACAACAGACGAGTTTGGTAGTAAATATGGAGATGTAAAAGGATATGATTATATCACTAACAAAAAGAAAATTGCAACGACTAAAGATGTACAAGCACTTTACAGGCTGAAAAGTGCAGATGAGCCAGATAACCTGATGAAGCTTTGGATAAAAGGTAGCGAAAATCAAAATATTTATACTGCTTTGGCTCCAAAATCTAATGTCATTAGTAAAGGAACAGCGCCAGAAGCCGTTTTAAATGATTCTATACAAACTTTAATTGTACAGCGTAATGCTGCGGCTTGGGATAATCCGTTTGCTGTAGTTTTTAATCCGTATATGGAAGGGCAGGAGAATCCAATTTCGAAAGTGACGTATTCAAAACTTAAAGACAATCCAAGTACGCAAGTGATTGATGTATTGCTTGCTGATACCAAAACGACTGATAAAATTGTTTTAAACACTTCGGAAAGAGCGATTGTAGAACAAGATGATTTTTACCAACAAGGAGTATTGTCTGTAGCGCGTTTAGGAAATAATAGTACAGATTTAGAGTATTTCTTTATATCAGGAGTTTATAAATACAAACAATTTGGATGGGAAATTATTGCATCGGGTGAAGCTGTAAGCGTATCGGTAGAACGTTCGGGAAACACCTTTACAATTGAAAGTAGCGGACCAATACTTATTCGTGCACCTTTTGTAGATGGGAAAAAAGAAGCTGAATTAAGAATTTTTGATAACGGTAAAATTATTACGAAAAGACAAGGTCAGTTAGGTCGAAAAAATCCAGACCAATTGGAATTTATATTGGGGAAAGCACAGCCTAAAGTGCAAATTGTATTTTAAAACAAAGGTTTAAATAAATGGTTGTATTGTTATAAAAACGTCTATGATGTGATATCATAAAAAATGAATAGTAGTATATAAAATTAAATGAAAACATATACATACATAGCGTTTCTTTTTCTGTTTACGATTTCAACCGTGAATAGCCAAACGACTGACTGTATATCTTATAGTTCAGATTCTCTTTCGCAACGTGTTGTTTATAAAATTATAGATGGGAATGCGTTAACAATGGACATCTATAAACCAAATAAATTTAAGAGTAGAAAAAAATATCCTACGCTTGTTTTATTTTTTGGAGGTGGCTGGAAGGGCGGTAGTATTTCACAATTAGAACCACAGGCGAAGTATTTTGCATCTCGAGGAATGGTGACTGTTTTAGTAGATTATAGAGTTAAAAGCAGACAGGATACTTCACCTTTTGAAGCGGTTAGTGATGCGAAATCGGCCATACGTTTTTTAAGGGAACATGCCAAGATGTACAATGTGAATCCTAAAAAAATAGCGGCTATGGGCGCTTCGGCTGGAGGACATATTGGCGCTGCAACAGCTATGGTTTCTGGATTAGATGAACCTTTTGAAGATGCATCTATAAGTTCTAAGGCGAATGCTTTGGTGCTTTTAAATCCGGTTATTGATAATGGCCCTGGAGGTTACGGTTACGAAAGAATTGGTGAACGTTATATGGAGATTTCGCCATTACATAATATTACAAAAGGTGCGCCACCAACAATTGTATTTCAGGGGACAGAAGATCAACATACACCTGTTGCGACGATTGAGAAATTTAAAGCAAATATGGAATCTGCAGGTAACCGTTGCGATTTGTATTTATATGAAGGAGAAAAACATGGGTTTTTTAATAAAGGCAAACAAAAAGGGGATACCTATTATATTGAAACCGTTCATGATGCCGATTTATTTTTGGAATCTATAGGCTATTTAAAAGGTAAACCAACAATTTAGAAACAAACAAACAGACATTTTAACTATGAAGTACGTATCATTTATTTTAATTATGGCAATCACATTGTCTTCGTGTAGGACACAGGACAATGATGCGGTTACAAAACTGTATGTGTCAGTCGAACAATCTGCACAAGCCGATGGCAGTAAAACACAACCCTTCTCTACCTTAAATGAAGCAGTTAATAAGGCTTTAGAATTAAAACAAAATAATTCAAAATTAAACATTGAAATCAATATCCTCGCCGGAGATTATAATTTAGAGAAAGCCATTTTAATTACACCTGAATTAAGCGGAATTTCTATTAAAGGCGCAGGGGCTTCGGATGTTACTATTAAAGGATCTAAAACGTTAGAGCTTAATTGGGAAAGTTATAATGATAATCTGTTTGTGGCAGATGTCGATGCAAATTTAGATTTCGATCAACTTATCATTAATGGAAATCCTCAAATTTTAGCGCGTTATCCTAATTACGATGAAACGGCTCACTATTGGAATGGTTCTGCTGCCGATGCGATTTCTGTAGATCGTATTGCAACTTGGAAGCAGCCTGAAGGTGCTTATTTTCATGCCTTACACGGTGGGAAATGGGGAGGATTCCATTTTGTAATTACTGGAGTAAACGAAGATGGAACGGCTATTTTAGAAGGCGGACAACAAAATAATCGTGGTTCTGAACCTCATGAAGAGCTTCGCATGGTAGAAAATGTGTTTGAGGAATTAGATAGTCCAGGAGAATGGTTCTTAGATACAGATAAAAATAAATTATTCTATTGGCCAACAGCCGATGTAAACATAGAAACGTCGACAATTGAAGTTGATGTCCTTAAAGATTTAATTCAAGTTATAGGAACTATAGATAATCCGGTAAAAGATGTAAGTATTAGTGGCATCACTTTTAAATATACCAAGCGTACATTTATGGAAGATTTTGAGCCGTTATTACGTAGTGATTGGTCTATTTACAGAGGCGGTGTCTTGTTTTTTGAAGGCACAGAAAATTGTAAAGTCATCGATAATGAATTCACTAATCTTGGTGGAAATGTTATTATGGTAAGTAATTATAATTCAGGCTTGCAGATTAAAGGAAATCATATCCATGAGAATGGCGCAAGTGCAGTGTCTTTTATTGGAGATCCTTCTGCAGTACGTTCGCCTTCATTTAATTATGGACAGTTTGTAGACTTAAAAGATATGGATACCATTGCAGGTCCTAAAAACGAATTATACCCGAGAGATTGTATTGTTGAAGATAATTTAATTCACCGCATTGGTCGTATAGAAAAACAAACAGCAGGTGTTCAAATTGCCATGGCGATGGATATTACCGTAAGTCATAATAGTATTTACGATGTGCCAAGAGCTGGAATAAATATTGGAGATGGAACTTGGGGTGGACATATTTTAGAATTTAACGATGTGTTTAATACCGTTTTAGAAACCAGTGATCATGGGTCGTTTAATTCTTGGGGACGCGATCGTTTTTGGCTTCCAAAACGTCAATTAATGGATAGTATAACTATGGAAATTCCTGATATGTATACGTGGGATGCTGTGAAAACTACTGTGATTAGAAATAACCGTTTCCGTTGTGACCATGGTTGGGATGTCGATTTAGACGATGGGTCTTCAAACTATCATATTTATAATAATTTAATGTTGAATAGCGGATTAAAATTACGTGAAGGATTTAATCGTGTAGCCGAAAATAATATTATGGTGAATAATTCTTTACACCCGCATGTGTGGTTTGAAAATAGTGAAGATGTGTTTATGCATAACATTATTGGCGATGCATATCAAGATGTTGGCTTGTTAGGTTGGGGTAAAGAGTTGGATTATAATTTCTTTCTGAATGAAGCGGCTATGATGAAATCTCAAATTTACGATAGAGATTTGCATAGTGCTTATGGCGATCCGTTGTTTATAGATCCAGCAGCTTTAGATTTTAGAGTTGCGGAAGACTCACCCGCTTTAAAAATCGGATTTAAAAACTTTCCTATGGATCAGTTTGGGGTTCAAAAAGAAGCGTTTAAAGCACTTGCTAAAACACCAGAAATTCCTATATTAAAAGATGCTTCGGAAAGTACGGGGAGTCCTGTAGTCGCTTGGTTACGAAACAATTTAAAATCTGTAGATTCTCCACAAGAACAATCGGCTTACGGATTAAATTCCGCTGAAGGCGTTATTATTTTAAGCATTTGGAAACCGAGTCCTGCTGTTCAAAATAACGGGATTAGAAAAGGAGATGTTATTCTTAAAGCAGACGGAAAGCCGGTAAAGACTGTTCAAGATTTCTTTAAAATAAATGTAGAAAATAAAACAGACGACATGGAATTAGTAATTATGAGAAACCAGTCTGAGGAAACAATTAAAATAAAAACAAATTAAAGATTAACTAAAATAAAAAAAAGATGAAAATGAAAACGTTAAGGAACATGTGCTTACTGGTGGTAATCGTCATGTTAAATTTTGGTCCGGTAATGGGGCAATCAAGCTCTAAGAAAAAATTGTCTGATGACGACCGTATGGAATGGTGGCGAGATGCTAAATTTGGTATGTTTATACATTGGGGTGCTTACTCAATAATTGGAGGAGAACGCGGATCCAAAATTGCTGGAGGTGGTGCAGAATGGGCGATGGATAAATTAGATTATACCATTGAAGATTATGAAAAATATCCTGAAATGTTCGATCCACAGTTATTTGATGCAGATGCATGGGTAACAATGGCTAAAAATGCAGGGATGAAGTATATTGTACTTACATCTAAGCACCATGAAGGATTTGCTTTATGGGATTCAAAAGTGTCGGATTACGATGTTATGGACACCGCACCTTTTAAGCGCGATATTGTTAAAGAAATGGCTGAAGCATGTGAGAAGCAAGGTATTAAATTTTGTTTGTACTATTCTATTGTAGATTGGCATCATCCGCAAGCTCAGGGTAATTTATATCCAAATTACAACATTTCTCAGCATGACGACCCTTCTGTAGTAAATCCAGAATTTCCAGAATATTATGAAAATTATATGAAACCTCAAGTTGGTGAATTATTAAATAATTATGGTGATATTGGTGTGGTTTGGTTTGATGGTGATTGGATTTCGGATTATACAACAGAAATGGGGAAAGACCTTTATAGCTATATCCGCGAAATTCAACCAAATACCATTGTTAACAATAGAGTTGATAAAGGACGAACTGGAATGGATGGTATGAATAATCAACCAGGAGAATTTGCTGGAGATTTTGGAACACCAGAACAAGAAATTCCTGATACAGGAATCGATACAGACTGGGAAGCATGTATGACTATGAACGGAACTTGGGGGTATAAACCTTCAGATGTTAACTGGAAAAGTAGTACAGATTTAATTGAAAAATTAGTAGATATCGTATCTAAAGGAGGAAACTTTTTGTTAAATATCGGACCTGATGGATTCGGAAGATTTCCTGCAGAAAGTATCAGACGTTTAGATGCAATGGGACAATGGACTAAGAAAAATGGTGAAGCTATTTATGGAGCATCTGCAAGTCCGTACGAAAAACCAAAATGGGGACGTTACACTCAAAAAGACGGTGTGCTTTATGCGATTGTTTTTGAATGGCCAAAAGACGGTACTTTAAAATTAAATAAAGATATCAAAGTTAAAAAAGCAACATTGTTAATCGATCCAACAAAAGAATTAAAAACACTTGGAACATCTCGAGAATTACTTATAGATGTACCTATGATCGCTCCAGATGCTCCGGTGTCTGTTGTTAGAATTGAGTTAGCAAAATAAGTCAATTTTATAGCAAGAAGCGTGTTTTAGGTCATGGTTTATATAAAATGAACCATAATTTAAAGCAGATTTCACTTAAAAAGAATAACATTGTATGAGGCTTATAAGCGGATTGCAATGTTATTTTTTTGTTTACATGGTAAACGTAATTTGTATAGCTATTGCTTTTATTCAAGTGAAATTTTAAATCATAAAACCATCATATTAAAATCATATAAAATGAAAATTTTTAAAAAAACTATAGTTCTTTTTGTTTTAGCAATAACCTACATAAGTACAGGTTACGCTCAAGAAAATGCGAATCAGAAACCAAATTCTGATTACGACCAATTTAGTGAAGCATGGCAATTGGCAAATCAAGAAGCCATTTTTGAAGTTGCTGAGAGTCCGTTTGAAAAACCAAATTGGGGGAGTTATACAAAAAAAGATGATGTGGTTTATGCCCTTGTTTCTGATTGGCCAAAAGATGGAAAACTGATTATCGATAGCCATATAAAAGTAAGAACAGCATTCTTAGATTATGGCGATAAAAAACTAAAAACAAAATTAATAGATGGAAATTTAACTGTTTTTGTGCCTGAGGTGGCTCCAAGTGAAATGCCTGTAGTAATTAAAATTCAATTAACGCCTACGGAAGATTGGGCAAATTTAGGACGTTATAGCAAGGCGAATTCAGAACTAAAAGCCCCTGCTAAAAACGAAGATAGAGTTGTGTTTATTGGGAATTCAATAACCGATAATTGGACTAGAGATCACGGTGTGTTTTTCGAGGAAAATCCGAATTATGTAAATAGAGGCATTAGCGGACAAACAAGTGCGCAAATGTTGTTACGCTTTAAACCAGATGTTATAGAGTTACAACCAAAAGTTGTAATAATTTCAGCAGGTACTAACGATATCGCGGGGAATAGAGGAGAGATAAGTATAGACCGTATTGCGGCCAATATATTTTCTATGGCAGAGTTGGCGAAAGCAAATAATATAAAAGTCATTCTTGCGTCTGTCTTACCCGCAACGAGTTATTCTTGGAGTGCATCCATTGAGCCGGCAGATAAAATAATAGAACTAAATACGCGTATTAAAGCGTATGCCGAAGCACATAATATTCTCTATTTAGATTATTACACACCCATGGTAAATGAAGAAAAAGGATTAATAAAAGAATTAGGTCGAGATACTGTCCACCCAAATGTAGAGGGCTATCTAATTATGGAGCCTATGGTGAATGATGCTATTCTAACAGTTTTAAAAAAATAGAGGTATATATATATAATAGCGTCCTAAACGATTAGTCTCTTTTTTCTAAAAAGATATGCCAATGCTGACTTTATGGAATTAGTTGTTCTGCGGGAGATACTTTTTCTATACACCTTGAATTTTGTTTTTTTGTTGGCCTATCGAAAATTTATCGTAAAATTTGAAGAGAAAGTATCGTAAAATTTAAAGCTGTTTGAGCTAAACGTATGTTCCTATATTGTTGATTTTTAGTATCGAGTTCTTTAAATTTAGATAGTGAGCGAAGAATTTAGATAAAAGTTCGTAAGCCTAGATTTTTTGGCTTGGTCTATCCAGAGCGTAGTCGAAGGATTTTTATCAATGAAAAAAATGAACATATAATATTATTTAGGACACGATTGGTATATATAGTATTTAAAATTGATCTTCAACCATAGATATGGTTGAGTGACTTATAAAATAGTTATAGTTTACCGAGATAAAATAAGTGTTGTGAAAATTAATGAAGCTTATGCATATGGCGTATTAAATTGATAGCATTTGAGACTAGTTTATCAGTTTTTTAGAGCTGACTATTACCCCATATTAGAGTGCTAGTTAAGCGTAGAAGTACCTATTATTAATCAAATAAACCTCAAGAAAATTTAAGATCAATGAATCGACTCATTCTAACGTTATTTTTTATTCTAACCATTCCGTTTATCGGATTGGCACAACAGGAGGAAAAACGTTCTTCAGAATCCGATTATTGGAACAACAACACACCGTTAGTGTCTTATCGTTTACCTCCGCCTCCGATTGGATATGAGCCAACGCGAATTGATTTAGATAATGACGGAGATCCAGATATTATAAAATCTATCACAATTCATAATACACCTATCATGTGGATTGACGATGACGACGATATGCAAGTAGGCGATTTTGAAGGCGATACAGATAGTGATTGCCTACTGATTGATATTAACAAAGATGGAAATTATTTCGATATTAATGATGCAGCTTTCGATTGGGTCGATACAGATGGAGATGGCGTTGCAGATATGCAGGTTTATATAGATAATACACCTAGAGGCACAAGGCGAGGGCCACATTATATGTGGATGATAGACGCAGATAAAGACAATGTATTTAACTATTTTGATTGGAATACGTTTCGTCTTCGGGCGTGGTTACATGAAGGGAGATCAAATTTTATAGAAGATTATTCTGGACAAAGTACTTTCTTAAAGGCACATGCTACAACAGATCACTTGCATGATTTGAGATTAAATTGGGAGAACCCATTTTTATTTTTCGACTACGATGAAGATGGATTAACAGAGATGACATTTAGGGGAACCGATAGACCTGTGAATCACCCTGAGCAATATACAGAAGGCAAGATTAGCTATGCCGCAATATCTTTAGATTTAGATAATGACAATACACCGGGAAATGAGTATGATTTTGATATGTCGATTAAATTTGAAGGTGAAGGATTTGACTATATGGATCAGGTTCACAAATTTGAGAATAAAAGAGTAGAGGAAACCGATAAATATATTAAAGACCCGCGCTGGAGGGCGATTTCTGAGTTAATCTATCCTGGTTTCGAGTCAGCTTTGGATTTAACCTATAATAGAGGTAAATGGGATAAAGTCGCTTTCGTGTATGATGAAGATGATGATTGTGAACGCTGGGAGCGCGTAGAATTTTACGATCCTATGGATCTGTTTAAAACGGGTGCGAAGCAAGGAGGTTTAGATAATCATATTCAAGCAGATGCGATTGGAGACCGAGGTGAATGGGATCTGGATAACAGTGGAAACGGAAATTTATATATTTCTAAATTTGATGGAAAAATACATCTTTATGGTGCAGAGTGGGGCGCTTGGAGAATAGATCAACTTGCCTTTTCTTATCAGGCATGGGGCGGAGTTGAAGACTTCTATGAGCCTAGACATAGTCGAAAACAAAATGAATTTAGCCCTTTCAGTACTATTAAATATGAGGATACCGATAATAATGGTTTTATCGATAAAATTGAGATGGATATAAATGGAGATACCCATTTTGAAAAAACGGTGCTTTTAAAAGAATTAGGTATTGATGACCAATGTGAGATTATCAATATATCTGAAATGGAATATAACGACTACAGAGCACTGCATAAGTCTATGTCTAATGCTATTTGGAAGCAAGCAGAAATGGCGTTGGAAATTGCTTCAGAAAAGGGATTGAATACTTCATGGTATGCATTTATGAAACATCCAAAATCAGAAAATCAGAAGTATAACTATGGCTATTGGTTACAATTTTATGTCTATATGGATTTACTTGATCAAGCAAAACGCTCAAAGAACGAATTACAAATTAAAAAAATTGATAAGGCGTATTTTGGAGGCAATTGGAATGCTTTAATTAATTAAGTTTAAAAATCAATAGCATCCTAAACGATTAATCTCTTTTTTCCAAAAAGATTTGTCACTGCTGACTTTATGGAATTAGTTGTGCTGTGGAGGTACTTTTTCGATGTATGTTGAATTTTGTTTTTGGGTTGACCTATCGAAAATTTATCGTAAAATTTGTAGAGAAAGTATCGTAAAATTTAAAGCTGTTTGAGCTAAACGAATGTGTTTATTTTGTTGATTTTCGGTAGCGAGTTCTACAAATTTAGATAGTGAACGAAAAGTTTAGATAAAAGTTCGTAAGCCTAGATTTTTTTGGCTCGGTTTATCCAGAGCGAAGCCGAAGGAGCTTTTTATCAATGAAAAAAATGAACATATAATATTATTTAGGACACGATTAATTAAAAATAAACAATAACAAATTTTAAAAATATAAAATATGAAGTTTCCTACTCTTCTTGGTGCTATACTATTGTTATCCCTATTTTTTGTAAGTAATTCTTATGGTAACAGTACGATAAAAACGGCTAAATGGGAAACCGTTGATTTGTCGTTTAAGGCAAAAGGAAAGATAGACCAACCGTTTCAAGTACAAATGTCCTGTGAATTCATAGGTCCTGAAGGTTCTAAGATAACGCTCGATGGATTTTATAATGGAAACAATGAATGGATTGTACGTTTCAACCCTGGTAAAGAAGGCATATGGAAAGCGTTAAGCACTTCATCAGTTAAAAGTCTTTCGAATAAAAAATATACGATTGAAGTAGGTTTTGCAAAACCGGATAATCATGGAGGTCTTAAGATTAGCGATAAGAGTCCACAACGGTTGAGTTATGAAGATAACACACCTTATAATTTGGTAGCAAATGAAGTGGATTGGCTTTTTGCTCTGGATTATGGAGATCCAGATTTACCAAAAACAAAAACAATGGTAGATGCTCTAGCTTCTAACGGATTCAATCAAATTATAATGAATGTTTACGCCTATGATTTAGATTGGGAGCAAAGTGAAAATATTAATCCGAAATGGGATTTTGGATCAAAGAAAGCCATATTTCCTTTTTTAGGAGACAATGAAAATCCTGATTATTCCGGCTTAAATATTAAATTCTTTAAACATTTTGATCGCATAATTGATTTGTTGGAAGATAATGGGATTATTGCTCATATCATGATTTACGTTTGGAACAAGAAGGTAAATTGGCCCGAAGCGAATTCGGTTGCAGATAATATGTATTTTGATTATGTGGTTAAAAGATACCAGGCGAAAAGTAATGTGCTTTGGGATATTTCAAAAGAAGCGTTGCGATATGGGTATGATGATCCTAATTATATTACTGAACGTATAGATAGACTAAGAGAACGCGATGCCTATAATAGATTAGTAACGGTGCATGATTATGACTATTGTGAGGCTAATCCAGATAAAGTAGATATCATTTCTGCTCAATTTTGGTTCACCGATATTTATAGTGATATGCTTAAGATTAAAAATCTATATCCAAATAAACCAATCATGAATTTGGAAAATGGGGGATATGAAAAATGTCAGTACGACATTTTTTTAGATAGCAATTATGATGATCCTATATCGTGTGTTGAAAGAAACTATAAATGTGCTTTTGCGGGTGCGTATACTAGCTACTATTGGCAAGGATCTGCATGGAATATTGTAATTTATGATCCTTTTGATGACGATGTTACCATCCAACCTAAATACGAGTATTACAAGTATATGCAAGAGTTTTTGGATAAGGTCAATTTCGAGGAACTTCAACCTGATAATCGCTACTGTTCAAGTGGTTATAGTTTAGCTAATCAGGAAGATGGAGAATATGTTTTTTACATGCCTAAGGATAATAGTGCTATGGCTGTTAAAGGTCTTCCTAAAGCAGAGAAGTTGCAAATCCAGTGGTTTAACCCACTAACAGGAGAGTACCAAGAACCATACATCGTTGATTTTAAAAGTTGGATGGTGTTAAATCCTAAATTTGAAGGGATTGATAATATAGTTATAGTGCATTTAATCAATCCACTTTAAGTAGAATATTCAAAACGAATACAAATATTGAGCTAAAAATTGATGGTTTTAGTGTTGTCTAATTTAATCACCTGTATTGCTTTTATGACTTGAACTTAGATTTATTAAAATAAATAAGAAAAATGAAAAAATACATTTTAATAGCGACCTATTGTATTGCTATACTCTTCGCAGGAACAGCTGTCGCTCAGGATCGTACAGCACTGCATGAAAGTGCTACTAAGCAAGCAAAAGAATTAGTTAGTCAGATGACTTTAGAAGAAAAGGTCAATTTAATAGAAATGACGAGTTTACCTATAGAACGTTTGGATATTCCAGGGCATCATTGGTGGAATGAAGCATTACACGGTGTAGCACGTCGTGGAGAGGCGACTCAGTTTCCAGTGCCACTTTCTATGGCTTCTACCTGGAATCCGCCATTAATTAAAGACATGACCATTGCTGTTAGTGATGAAGCTCGTGCTTTGAATAATGCAGATTCGGCTGAAGATAAAGCAAAACGATACCACGGATTAACCTTATGGAGTCCTGTAATTAATATGGCACGTGACCCGAGATGGGGGCGTACCGAAGAAACCTATGGCGAAGATCCTTTTTTAACAACAGAGTTAGCGTGTGCTTTTGTAGATGGTTTACAAGGAGACGATCCAAATTACCTGAAGACTGTGGCTACGGTTAAACATTTTGTTGTAAATAATACAGAACATAATCGTTTATATGTGCGTCCAGATGTGTCAGAACGTGCATTGCGAGAATATTATTTTCCTGCATATCGCGATGTCATTGCACGAGAAGATGTAGAATCTATCATGACAGCTTATAATGGTTTAAATGGTATTCCGTGTTCGGCCAATAAATGGTTGTTAACCGATATTTTACGCGACGAATGGGGCTTTAATGGAACTGTAGTTACCGATGTTGGTGTGCCTGGACATATGGTTGAAAAACATAAATATGCTAAAAATGGTGCAGAAGCTGCTGCGATGATGATTACGGCTGGTGTGGATATGTATTCAGGTTCTGATAGAGCAGCCGAAGTTAACGAAAGAGAATGGTCTAAGCAAGCTGTAGAACAAGGGCTAATGAAAGAATCAGATTTAGATCAAGCAATTACTCGTAATCTAGCGACGCGAATTAAATTGGGACTTTTACGTCCAGACGAAGATAATCCGTATACCAAAATATCAACAGCTGTGATTGGTTCAGAAGGTCATCTTGAAATTGCTAGACAAATTGCATTAGAAGGAGCTGTTTTATTACAAAATAATAATGATGTGCTGCCTGCAACACCAGAGAAATACAAAACAATTCTTTTTGCAGGTCCATATGTAAACGATGCGCCATTTGGTGCCTATAGCGGAAATGCTGCAGGTATTGCCGCAACACCTATGTTCGGAATGCAAGAAATTGCAGGCGATCGTTTTGAAATTAAAAGTCAGTTAGGAGGCAAATGGTTATTCATTCCAGAAGGCAATCTGAATCTGCCAGGAAAGCCAAATACCAAAGGTGTAAAAGGGGAGTATTTTGAAGGAACTAAACTTGAAGGCTCACCTATTTCTGTGAGAACAGATCGTGGTATCGATTTAGATTTACCAAAACCGTTAGCACATATCGATCCGGAGATTCCACAACCTACGTTTTCGGTGCGTTGGACGTCCGAATTAACGCCTAATCGTACGGGATTACATTATTTCTCGATTACAGCATTTAGCGGTGCAAGGGTTTGGATAAACGATGAAAAAGTATTGGATAATTGGCACAGTAAAGCACCTGATACTGAAGAATCTCAAGGGGTTTTTCTAGAAGAAGGAAAAGTTGTTAGTTTAAAAGTTGAATATTATAATAGCGAAGTAGATCTTGCTCAGGCGTTGTTGAAATGGGTTGAACCTCAAGAAGACGTGACTGTTGAAAATCCAGAGGATAAATTATTAATTTATGTTGGAGGTCTTACGCGTAATATGTCAAAAGAATCTCATGATCGCATGAACTCAATAATGCCTGAAGATCAAATAAAAGAAATTAAAGTACTAGCCGCCATTTATCCAAATATGTTGGTGGTCCTTAATGGCGGAACTGTAATGCAGTTATCTGAACTTAATGAAGTTGTGCCTGCTATATTATTACAATGGTTTCCTGGACAAGAAGGCGGTTTTGCTTTGGCAGAATTGATTACAGGCCAGGTAAGCCCTTCTGGACATCTTCCGCTTACGTTCTATACCGATCCTGAGAAATTACCAGATTTTGAAGATTACGAAATCAGTAAAGGGAGAACGTATATGTATATGAAAGATAATGTGACGTATCCATTTGGATATGGACTAAGTTATACGTCATTCGATTATTCAGGGTTGAAAGTGACACTAAAGAAAAAAGAAGTCACAGCGGTATTAGATGTTAAGAATACTGGGGTTATGGATGGCGATGATGTCGTTCAGTTATATGTTACCAATTTAGATTCAGAAGTATATCAGCCTATTCGTCAGTTAAAAGCGTTTAAAAGAGTGACTGTCCCTAAAGGTAAAACAGAGCAAGTTGCATTGAATTTTTCTATAGACGATATGGCGTGGTGGGATGTAAATAAGCAAAAATATGTAGTAAATCCTGGGCGTTACGAAATTCAGATCGGGAAGTCTTCAACAGATATTGTAGAGAAACAGATTATAACTGTTAAATAACCAAATCCATTAAATTCAATTAAAATGAAAGCGAAACAATTAAGGCCTTTTATTCTTTTAGGCGGGCTTCTAGCACTAAACGTCATGGTCGTGCATGGGCAATCGGATCCATTATCAGATACTGGGTTTGTTGAAATATTTAATGGTGAAAATTGGGACGGTTGGCATTTAAAGTTGAGAAATGGAGATGCGGAAATGGCTAAAGAAGTCTTCGCTATAGAAAATGAAGAAGTGCATGTATTTAAAGATATGCCAGATAGTCTAAACCTGAGTACAGGCGAGAATGCGACACACGGTTTGTTTTATACCAATAAAGAATACAGTAATTACATTTTGAGATTTCAATATAAATGGGGCGAAAAAATCACAAATAATTTTGATAGATGGCAGTATGACGCCGGCGTGTATTATCATGTTACAGACGATAATGTTTGGCCTATCGGCATTGAATATCAAATTAGATACAATCATTTAACCGATAAAAATCATACAGGTGATTTAATTAGACCTAAAGGCGCTGGTTATGATTGGTATTCTACTAAAGATGGTAAAACATTTTTGTCGCCTAAAGATGGTGGAATTCCTGAAGATAAAAGTGATTGGATGCATTTAGCGAAACCAACGAAGAATCATAATGCACTAAATGATAAATGGAATACCTGTGAAATTATTGTTATGGGCGGAGAATATACTATTCATAAGCTCAATGGAGAAATAGTAAACATGGCGTTCAACTTAACACCTGAAGCGGGGATTATCGGATTTCAATCGGAAACGGCAGAAATTTACTATCGAAATATTCGAATTAAAGAGTTTGAAACCGCCGTACCAATAGAAGTGTTTTTGGATTAATATAAACAACCAAGAAGCGGTTAGACTAAAATATGCAACAAATTAAGCCTTATGAGTAGAATTAAAATCAGCCTGTTTTTAGTGTTTTGTAGTACTATATTTATGGTATCGGCACAAGAGAAATCTAATTTTAAGGAAAGTAACTTTATAAAACCAAACGATAGTGCTTTGCAGTTTAATGGTGTGCTGTTTTCGCAGGTCACAGAATCCGAAGCTGAGCTACATCGATATACCGAAGATTTTTTTAATGCAGGTTTTGATGGGACGTTGGAAATAACGAGAGCAAGAACACAACCGGGAATTAGTATTCGTTTTAAAACAAATAGTCCGCTTATAACATTAAAATTTGACAAATTAGAAAATAGTCAAGGGAGGAAGCGACGGTTTACGGTTTTTAAGGACGATGTTAAGACTTATGATTTTATTACAGATTTAGAGTTTACAATTGCTAACCCATCGAAAGAGATCAGCGAATGGGAGGTGTACCTACCTCATTTTTCAGGAGTGAAGTTCTTAGGCTTAGAGCTGTCCGAAGGTTACACTTTATCCGATTTACCCGAAATTGAAAAGCCACTATATGTTGCTATTGGAAACTCTATAACACATGGCGTTGGACAATCTGGAACCATAGATACATATCCTTACCGTGTGGCCGATGCTTTAGGATTTGATTACGTAAACTTAGCTACTGGCGGATCTGAAATATCGATTGAAACCTTACGAAATTTTGAAGGGTTATCTCCACGGTTAATTACCGTATTGTGGGGGTATAACGATGTGACCTATGAAGCAGATCCCATTAGTGGTGTGCTACCGATTTATGAAACCCTTATTAGTAATTTATGTAGTAGGTTTCCGCAAGCCGATATTATTTGTGTATCACAAACATTTACCACTACCGTTGTGGGTAAAGTAAATCCAGAAAATAGGATGGACGTCTGGCGTAATGGCAGCACAGCGGTTATTGAAAAGCTTCAGAAACAATATGATAATTTACATCTTGTTCGGGGTTTAGTGGTTGTAACCTCAGAAGCCGATTTAAAAGATAGTGTGCATTTAAATAAACAAGGCGCTAAAAAACTAGCCGCAGCTATAGTCGCTAAATATCAAGCTGAAAATAAATAATATCTGTTTGAAGTCAGTAAAAGGGTGAATAAGCAGGAGATAAATAAAAGAAGGCGATAAAAGTATGTCAATTGAGACCTTTTAGGATTAAAAATTTATAATAAAAATGAAACGTAAAATCTTTGTAAATCTTTTAGGTACAGCTGTGTTGGGGTTAGGAGTGCGACCGTTATCTTTTGGATTTCAGCAGACTAACGTTACAAACCCTATTATCTGTAAAAAAGCGTGGGAGGCATTATGCGGAAATGTAGGATCTGTGTATAAAACCGATGCTTTTAAATATATCGAGCCCAAAGCAGATTTGCCTAATGTACTTATTTATGGCGATTCTGTTTCAATTATGTACTCATCAACCGTTATAAAAAGTTTAGAAGGTAAGGCTAACGTTATTCGATTATTTAAAAATGGAGGATCGAGCAAAAATTTTATTCCAAATATGGAGAAAATGCAGACCGCTATGTTTCAGCCAAATTTGGAGCAAGGTTGGGATTTTAAATGGGATGTGATTTATTTTAATGTGGGATTACACGATTTAAAATATCTAAAAGGAAAACACCTAAATATAAATGGAGAACAAGTTTCAACTTTAAGTGCATACAAATTGCAATTGGATACTATTTGTGACTATTTGAGTACAAATTACCCCGAAGCAAAATTAATTTTTGCAACGACAACACCGGTGCCAGATGGTGCTAAAGGACGAAAAGAAGGCGATAGTATTGCATATAATATAGCGGCTTTAGAAGTTATATCTCAGTACCCAAATATAGATGTAAACGATTTATATACGTATACCAAACCCCATCAGGAAATTTGGGCTCAAGAACCGGGTAATGTACATTATAATGCTTTGGGTAGTGAAGAACAAGGAAAAGAAGTGGCTCGTGTAATTTCAGAACAACTAAAAAAATAAAGCCTTTAAAATGAAAAAATCTCTTTTTTAGTTAACACTCATCGTATTTGTTTTTTGTACTAGTATGCATTCGGTTTACAGTCAAAATTCAAAACAGATAAAACAAAAAACCAATATTGTTTTCGTGATTACCGACGATCAGGGTATGGGCGATTTGGGAGCAACTGGAAACCCATATATAGAAACACCAAATATCGATAAACTTTATAATCAGTCCATATATTTAATTGTAGAGGTCAGTAGTTAGTTACTTATTAATTTAGTTTGATATATTTTATCTCTATCGACCATTTTTGTTATTAAGTTATTGAATATTGTGTTCTTACTTTGCGAACGATTTATTCTAAAACAAA
>NZ_JAWQUN010000030.1:0-45970 GCF_033447105.1 Formosa sejongensis | reverse complement strand
CTCTGGTAAGAAGCCTTTGGATTGGGCTAGTTCTGACTGGTACTCCTTGGGAAGCACGTTTTTCTCTTCTAAGTAAAAATGGACCTTACCTTCTGATGAGTTATGGTTTACAATATCAAAATACTCTAACAGGCCTTCTGGCAATAAATAACGGGCTAATTCTATATTCAAAATCTAAACACTTTTTATTCAAAGATAACATTCTCCCCAACTTTTCCATTTGATCCGTTTCTTGCCCTCATTGGTATGAGAACCTGAAACAAGTTCAGGTTGACGGCTTAATGTCGATTCGTACTATTTTACGGCCTATCGAAATTTTATCGTAAAATTCGAAGTGAAGTCACCGTGAAATTTCAGGCTGTATGAGCTAACGTAATCTATATGTAAGCAGATCACTTTTAAACTATTTTTATAAATGTTTCTAAAAACAGTAATGCGAGTTCCTGAAATTTAGGTGTCAAACGAAGTATTTAGATAAAGTATCGTCAGCCTAGCGTTTTTTGTTTACTTTTTTTGGCAATGCAAAAAAGTAAAAACAAGCTGTTTTTATATGCGGTTACTTACCCCCAATCGTAAGCGAACCTGAAACAAGTTCAGGTTGACGGCAGAGATTTTAATATTGATAATCTAATAAATAGAATGTTTTTCGTTATGCTAAACGCGTTTCAGCATCTCACAAGAAATTGTCCTTCTGTATAGATAGAACCTTAATCTTTTGGTAAACTATTTTAATCCACATCAAAAATTAAGTATCTTTCAACTTCAATTTTCAGCCACAATTATTTTGAAACGCATCCTATTCTTACTCTTATTTCTATTTATTTCAGCAGAATCATTCGCTTCATACATCCTTATTCCTATGGATGCAGACGGACAAAAAAATCATCTGAAAGCATACGGAATGACGTATTGGTCATTAGATAAGCAATTAAAAGTAAAATGGTTGCTTAATTACCGTGGCGGTTCTTTTTTACTACCCGACACAGATGCTGTTCAAAAAGAATGTCAGATTCGCGGTGTATCTTTTGAAGTATTATCTAATGATAAAGCGCAAAGTATATTGGAATTAATCGATAGTCCGAGTCAGAATATGGAAGCTGTGGTATTAGAAAAAGCACCCAGAATAGCTGTTTATACACCAAAAGGTAATTTGCCTTGGGACGATGCTGTAACCATGGTACTTACTTATGCAGAGATTCCGTATACAACTGTTTACGATGAAGATGTTTTAAACGATAACCTTTTACTTTACGATTGGCTGCATTTACATCATGAAGATTTTACAGGACAGTTTGGGAAGTTTTACAACAGTTTTAAAACCACGTCTTGGTATATTGAAGATAAAAAAAATGCAGAAGCCTTGGCTAAGCGTTTAGGGTACAATAAGGTCTCTGAAGAGAAATTAGCAGTCGCTTTAAAAATTAGAGATTATGTTGTTGGTGGCGGGTTTATGTTTGCCATGTGTAGCGCAACCGATTCTTTCGATATCGCATTATCTGCTGAAGGTGTCGATATTTGCGAAGCGATGTTTGATGGAGATGGAAGTGATCCCGATTATCAGAAACAAATCGATTATTCTAAAACCTTAGCGTTTACAGATTATACGTTAGAACGTGAACCTAAAGTATATGAGTTTTCATCTATAGATATGACCTCTAAACGCCGAATTTCTAAAGATGTCGACTATTTTACACTCATGGACTTTTCCGCAAAATGGGATCCATTACCAACCATGCTTTGTCAGAATCATACCGCTTTGGTTAAAGGATTTATGGGACAAACAACGTCGTTTACACGCGATGAGATAAAATCGAATGTTTTGGTGTTGGGAGAGAATAAAAGTAACGGCGAAGCGAAATACATTCACGGTATAAAGGGGAAAGGCTTTTTTACGTTCTATGGTGGTCACGATCCCGAAGACTACACGCATAAAGTAGGAGATCCTAAAACAGAATTAGAATTACATCCCACATCGCCAGGATACAGATTAATTCTTAATAACGTATTATTCCCTGCGGCAAAGAAAAAGAAACAGAAAACATAATTTTAATAATATATGAACTTACTATTAGTGTATACTATTAGCTTTATTGGATTGTGTTTTTTAGTAGTTAATACGACTTTATTTTTAACAGATAAAACTGTTCGTGTATTAGTGTCTAAAACATTCTTAGCCTATTTAGTATCGTTATCATTTATAGAAATTAGCTGTAATGTTATTGGGGTTTTATATCCCAATTCAAATTTATTTATTTCTCATTTTTACTTCATATTCCAGTTTGTATTCATGAGTAGCTTATATTATACATTGTTTAAAGAAAAAAAGATCAAACAATTTATTGTCCTCGTTTTTGTAATAGAACTAATGATTTTAGGGTGGATTTATTATTCGAATCCACAATTGTTTTGGGAGTTTAATATATTTGAAATTGTATCGACTTCGTTTATTTTAGTGTTTTATGCGTTGGTTTATATTTTTAAAAACTTGGAGGTTGAGCATAAGTACTTCAACTTTTCAATTGGGCTGATTCTGTATCTATGTTGTAGTATTACTATATTTTTATCAGGAAATCTAGAGATGGTTTTATATGAAGATCCCTTTATTGATATTTGGATTTTTAACTCTTTGTTTTATATCATATTTCAGTATATGGTTTATAGAGAGTATTTGTTTTTTAAAAAGCAAGCCTTAAAAATAAGTAAGAACTAAGTTTGTGTGTTGTGTTCAAACTTTAGTGTTTGTAGATTGATGATGTTGTTCAAGGTAGGTTGAACTTGCTTATGATGTTATATAGGTCATTCTATATTTATATTCAGTTTGTATCTTTATATTAAATGCTTTGCTATGGTCTATCAAAAAGAAATCAATTTAAAACCTTATAAACGGGGATTCCATATTATTACAGATGTGATTATAAAGGAGTTTCCTGAATTGAAACATATAAAAGTAGGGATGCTTCAAGTATTTATAAAGCACACTTCTGCAAGTTTAACTATTAATGAAAATGCAGATCCTTCAGTGCGTGTCGATTTTGAAAGTCATATGAATGAGATGGTACCCGAAAATCAGCCGTATTATATTCATACGTATGAAGGTGCCGACGATATGCCAGCACATATAAAGTCGTCATTAATGGGGGTGAGTGTTCAAATTCCAATAACAAACGGACGGTTAAATTTAGGTGTTTGGCAAGGGATTTATTTATGCGAACATCGTGATTATGGAGGTTCCAGGCAACTTGTTGTTACGGCTTTTGGGGTGTAATTACTTATTGTTTTGTAGTGCTGTTTAGGATTTCGTCATGCCGAACTTGTTTCGCTATCGCATAAGAGTAAGTTATGAGTTAGATGTAGGATTCTGAAATCAATTCAGAATGACGGAGGTGATTGGTATTTTGTTTTAAAGTGTAATAGAATAATTTCTAGTAATATTTTGAGTTCACTTTTTTAGATTACGTTATATCTAACTAGATTAGGTATCCCATAAGAGTAGGTTTAAAAGTCTAAAGTTTCAAGTTTTCTGAAATAGAAAATGATAGTTAGTAGCAAGTTTCTTTTCTATATTCTCTTCTCTGGTATCTCATAAAGTAAATTACATTTTCAAAATTATAAATAGAATCGACTAACAGCGTCCTGTTTCCTGGTTCTTACTTCTTGTTTTTCCGTGTGTTCAATTGCTACATTTTCAAATTAAGTAATTATCACATTATAATAATTAGTCACGTCATGCCCAACTTGATTCGGTATCGCAGTTGAGTAAGGTGTGAGTTAGATGTGTGATTCTGAAATCGCAGATTCATGAATTCCTTGAAATATAATAGAAAAGAATGAATAAATAAATTCAGAATGACAGAGGTGATTGGTATTTTGTTTTAAGGTGCAATAGAATAATTTCTAGTAATATTTTGAGTTCACCTTTTTTGATTACGTAATAAGGAACTTGACTCGGTATCCCATAAGAGTAGGTTTAAAGTTTAAAAAGGCTAAAGTTTCAAGTGTCCTGAAATAGAAAATGATAGTTAGTAGCAAGTCTCTTTTCCATATTCTCTTCTCTGGTATCTCATAAAGTAAATTACATTTTCAAAATTATAAATAGAATCGACTAACAGCGTCCTGTTTCCTGGTTCTTACTTCTTGTTTTCCGTATATCTAATTGCTGTATTTTCAAATTAAGTAATTATCACATTAGAATAATTAGTCAAATCATACCGAACTTGTTTCGCTATCGCATAAGAGTAAGTTATGAGTTAGATGTGAGATTCTTAAATAAATTCAGAATGACGGTGTAATCAAAATCCGTGTTTCAATTAAGAATTATAGTACTAAAGCCACCTATGTTCTAGGCTCTATATTCTTGTCTTTCTTTTTCTTTTGACCTATTTCTTAGCTGCAATCAATGCTTCTAAAATGGTCTCAACACCAAGCTCATCATTACTTTTTGTTTCAAAACGAGCGATAGCTTTCACATTTGGATGCGCATTTTTCATAGCATAACTAAAATATGCACGTTCAAGCATTTCTAAATCGTTGTTATAATCACCAAAAACCATGGTTTCATCTTCCGAAATTCCCAGTTCATCTTGTACCAGTTTTAAAGCAAAACCTTTATTAGCATCATGATGAGAGATGTCTAACCAGTGTTCTCCAGAGACTTTAATTTGAAGTTCTCCTTCCAAATGTTTCACACGTGGATAAATAAATTCTTCAGAGTTTTCAATGTGATAAATAGCAATTTTAAGGAACTCATCATCGTTGACTTCAGTAAGATCATCAACCGTATTAAATTCGGTGTAATATTCACTTAACAGTTTAGGAAAGTGTAAATCTTGAGTTTCTATATATGCTTTATTCTTTCCGCATAACACGATAAAAATATCATCTATAGTTCTTAAAAGCGGTAAAATAGCATTGATTTTATCTTTCGACAATAACATCTTTGATAATTCTTGATCGCCACGTTTAGTAATACCGCCATTTTCAGCAATAATGGTAATCTCATCTTTAATAGCGTCTAGCTTTTCAATAATACTAAAATATTGTCGGCCACTAGCGGCTATAAATTGAATGTTATTAGCCTGTAATTCACGAAATAGGTTGTAAAAATTAGGACTTACTTCACCTTTAGAGTTTAGTAAGGTTCCATCCATATCGGTAACAACGAGTTTTACTTGAGATAATTCCATAGGGTGTTTTTTTTGAAGCTTCAAAAATACGGTATTAAATGAGTTCGAGGTGTTATGGGGATGTTATTTTTTAGGTGGTTCTCGGTTCTCGGTTAATTAAAGTGAACCGTTTAAAGGTCGAAAAGTTTATGGTTTAATATTGAATGATTAACTGGGTAGGTGGAGTGCTCTGGATTATACCTTTTGCATGACCATGTTTGTCAGTTCGAGTGCCGACAAAGGAGGTGTATCGAGAACCTTTACTAACCAAACTTCTCGATACAAATTTGTTTTGTTGCTCTTCACAAATCCACTCGAAGTGACATGATCTGTTAACAAACAACACACGATAGCCAAAAACCATCAATCCAGCCTATCATTGAGAACGAAGAGAAGAATCTCATGAATTAAACCGACAACATAAATCTAAAACAAACGTATGTCAGTTCGAGTGCCGACAAAGGAGGTGTATCGAGAACCTTTACTAACCAAACTTCTCGATACAAATTTGTTTCGTTGCTCTATACAAATTCACTCGAAGTGACAAGATCTGTTAACAAACAACACACGATAGCCAAAAACCATCAATCCATCCTATCATTGAGAACGAAGAGAAGAATCTCATGAATTAAACCTACAACATAAATCTAAAATAAACGTATGTCAGTTCGAGTGCCGACAAAGGAGGTGTATCGAGAACCTTTACTAACCAAACTTCTCGATACAAATTTGTTTCGTTTCTCTTCACAAATTCACTCGAAGTGACAAGATCTGTTAACAAACAACACACGATAGCCAAAAACCATCAATCCATCCTATCATTGAGAACGAAGAGAAGAATCTCATGAATTAAACCGACAACATAAATCTAAAACAAACGTATGTCAGTTCGAGTGCCGACAAAGGAGGTGTATCGAGAACCTGTACTAACCATGCTTCTCGATACAAATTTGTTTCGTTGCTCTTCACAAATCCACTCGAAGTGACAAGGACTAAAAAATAGCTATTTATTAAAACTCTTTTTAGCCAAATTAGGTAACGTTTTAAAGTCACTGGTTATTAGTGCTTCCTTTTTTACTCTAGACCATTTTTTAATTTGTTTTTCTGCCGATATAGCTAATTCAACTTCAGTAAATGTTGTGTAAAACACTAGTTGTAGAGGTCTGCGAGATGCCGTATAACTATTTTGATGTTTTGCTGCTTGATGGTCCTTAAATCGCTGTTCTAGATTAGATGTGATTCCTGTGTAATAACTATTGTCATTGCAATTTAAGATGTAAACATAATAAGTTTTCATAGGTTGTAATTTACAAAAAAGTAAGGTGCTGATATGTTTTTTATGTAAAAAGGGGGTGTTTCATCGATACAATTTTTCTACATTACTCTACGTAAATCACTCAAAATGACATGGTGTATCGAGAAGCTGTTCTAACCAAACTTCTCGATACAAATTTGTTCCGTTGCTCTATACAAATTCACTCGAAGTGACATGATCTGTTAACAAACAACACACGATAGCCAAAAACCATCAATCCATCCTATCATAGAGAACGAAGAGAAGAATCTCATGAATTAAACCTACAACATAAATCTAAAACAAACGTATGTCAGTTCGAGTGCCGACAAAGGAGGTGTATCGAGAACCTTTACTAACCAAACTTCCCGATACAAATTTGTTTCGTTTCTCTTCACAAATTCACTCAAAGTGACATTCGTGTATAGGAAAGCGTGTTGAGTTCTTGCTTCTCGATACAAATTTGTTTTGTTGCTCTTCACAAATTCACTCGAAGTGACATTCTTGTATAGGAAAGCGTGTTGAGTTCTTGCTTCTCGATACAAATTTGTTCCGTTGCTCTATACAAATTCACTCGAAGTGACATTCGTGTATAGGAAAGCGTGTTGAGTTCTTGATTCTCGATACAATTTTCACACGAAAAGATGAGAAAACCACTCGAAGTGACATCTATATTTTTACTACTTACTACTCAACCCTAACCATTCAATAGCTCTTTCCCTTTGTAACTTTGCATCTAAGAAACTTTGAGACTTCAATAAATCAACAAAACCAAAATCATAATTTGTAATTCCCAAGCATTTCATATATTAGCGCAACTAAAATCTGTCCATTGAATCCATCCAACCAAACCGAGCTTCCTTGGTTATATACCATTTCCCCAAAGAGTAAATTGATTAATCTTAATTTTAAAGAAATTTGGAGATATAAGGATTTACTATTCTTATTTGTAAAACGTGATATTGTTACGGTGTATAAGCAGACTATTTTGGGACCGTTGTGGTATTTTATACAGCCACTGTTTACGTCTATTATATTCACTGTTATCTTTAATAATTTGGCAGCTATTCCTATTAAACCTGGTGTGCCCGCCTTTTTGTTTAACCTTGCTGGGATAACGGCATGGAATTACTTTTCTGCCTGTCTTACGGGAACTAGCGATACATTTACTAAAAATCAGTCTATTTTCGGGAAAGTGTATTTTCCTAGAGTGATTATTCCTATGTCTATTGTGGTTTCTAATTTGGTCAAATTTGGTATTCAAATGCTGGTATTTGTGGGGTTCTATGTGTATTTCATAGTGTTTACAGACAAAGCCTATGCTGCTAGTCCGCATATAAGTTTGATACTATTACCAGTTTTGGTCTTTATAATGGGGCTTTTAGGCTTAGGCTTTGGGATGATTATATCTTCTATGACTACTAAATATCGTGATCTTACCTTTTTAGTTGGTTTTGGGGTGCAGTTACTTATGTACGGGTCGGCAGTGATGTATCCGTTATCCTTTTTTGAAGAAAAATTGCCTAGTGTGTCTTGGCTTGTTGCTTATAATCCCATGACTATTGTTATTGAGTCTTTTCGTTATATTACGTTGGGTGTTGGGCATATTTCAACGGTGCAAATATTATATATTGGTATTGTTAGTGTGTTGGTGTTTTTGTTTGGACTTATCGTGTTTAATGGGACGGAGAAGAAGTTTATAGATACGGTTTAGGAGTTGGTTTTTGGTTGTTAGGTTTTGGAATATAGAATACAGAATATAGAAAAGAGAGAATAGAAAATAGAGGAAGGGGGAATATTATTAGGTTTGTTTAAATCATGAGATTCTTCACATCGTTGCTCTTCGTTCTGAATGACGGTTGGTTTGATGGTTTGAGATTGGATGGGTTTTAGCTCGGTTTAAATCTTGAAAATAAATGGTTATCGAGCGGAGTCGAGATATTGTTTAGTAAGCTTTCGACTCCGCTCAAGCACCCTGTAAATATTCAGTACTATTTTGATTCATGTTTCTGGGTGAAATTTCTTCTGAATGACAGGTTGTTTCTTGTTTACATCATGCCGGGCTTGTTCCGGTATCTCATTTGAGTGGTTTTTTGTTTGTCAGTTCGAGTGCCGACAAAGGAGGTGTATCGAGAACCTTTACTAACCAAACTTCTCGATACAAATTTGTTTCGTTGCTCTTCACAAATCCACTCGAAGTGACATTCTTGTATAGGAAAGCGTGTTGAGTTCTTGCTTCTCGATACAAATTTGTTCCGTTGCTCTTCACAAATTCACTCGAAGTGATATTCGTGTATAGGAAAGCGTGTTGAGTTCTTGCTTCTCGATACAAATTTGTTCCGTTGCTCTTCACAAATTCACTCGAAGTGACATTCGTGTATAGGAAAGCGTGTTGAGTTCTTGCTTCTCGATACAAATTTGTTTCGTTTCTCTTCACAAATCCACTCGAAGTGACATTCGTGTATAGGAAAGCGTGTTGAGTTCTTGCTTCTCGATACAATTTTCACACGAAAAGATGAGAAAACCACTCGAAGTGACATCTATATTTTTACTACTTACTACTCAACCCTAACCATTCAATAGCTCTTTCCCTTTGTAACTTTGCATCTAAGAGACTTTGAGACTTCAATAAACCAACAAAACAAAAAACCTAAACCATAATTCATCTGCATTTATTATATTAGCGCAACTAAAATCAGTCCATTGAATCCATCCAACCAAACCGAGCTTCCTTGGTTATATACCATTTCCCCAAAGAGTAAATTGATTAATCTTAATTTTAAAGAAATTTGGAGATATAAGGATTTACTATCCCTATTTGTAAAACGTGATATTGTTACGGTGTATAAGCAGACTATTTTGGGACCGTTGTGGTATTTTATACAGCCACTGTTTACGTCTATTATATTCACTGTTATCTTTAATAATTTGGCAGCTATTCCTATTAAACCTGGTGTGCCCGCCTTTTTGTTTAACCTTGCTGGGATAACGGCATGGAATTACTTTTCTGCCTGTCTTACGGGAACTAGCGATACATTTACTAAAAACCAGTCTATTTTCGGGAAAGTGTATTTTCCTAGAGTGATTATTCCTATGTCTATTGTGGTTTCTAACTTGGTGAAATTTGGTATTCAAATGCTGGTATTTGTGGGGTTCTATGTGTATTTCATAGTGTTTACAGACAAAGCCTATGCTGCTAGTCCGCATATAAGTTTGATACTATTACCAGTTTTGGTCTTTATAATGGGATTGTTAGGTTTAGGTTTTGGGATGATTATATCTTCTATGACGACTAAATATCGGGATCTTACCTTTTTAGTCGGTTTTGGGGTGCAGTTACTTATGTACGGGTCGGCAGTGATGTATCCGTTATCCTTTTTTGAAGAAAAATTACCTAGTGTGTCTTGGCTTGTTGCTTATAACCCTATGACTATTGTTATTGAGTCTTTTCGTTATATTACGTTGGGTGTTGGGCATATTTCAACGGTGCAAATATTATATATTGGTATTGTTAGTGTGTTGGTGTTTTTGTTTGGACTTATCGTGTTTAATGGGACGGAGAAGAAGTTTATAGATACGGTTTAGGAGTTGGTTTTTGGTTGTTAGGTTTTGGAATATAGAATACAGAATATAGAAAAGAGAGCATAGAAAATAGAGGTAGGGGGAATATTATTAGGTTTGTTTAAATCATGAGATTCTTCACATCTTTGCTCTTCGCTTTGAATGACAGTTGGTTTGATGGTTTGAGATTGGATGGGTTTTAGCTCGGTTTAAATCTTGAAAATAAATGGTTATCGAGCGGAGTCGAGATATTGTTTAGTAAGCTTTCGACTCCGCTCAAGCACCCTGTAAATATTCAGTACTATTTTGATTCATGTTTCTGGGTGAAATTTCTTCTGCATGACAGGTTGTTTCTTGTTTACGTCATGCCGGGCTTGTTCCGGTATCTCATTCGAGTGGTTTTTTGTTTGTATGTTTAATAACAAGGATGTGTTCTACTCCTGTGGGAACATGAAACGCGTTCAGGTTGACGGTTGTATCGTGTTTTAGGGTTCTATTCGCGAGATTCTTCACATCATTGCTCTTCGTTCTGAATGACGGTTGGTTTCATAATTTGGGGTTAGATGGATTTTAGCCAGGTTTAAATCTTGAAAATAAATGGTTATCGAGCGGAGTCGAGATATTGTTTAGTAAGCTTTCGACTCCGCTCAAGCACCCTGTAAATATTCAGTACTATTTTGATTCATGTTTCTGGGTGAAATTTCTTCTGAATGACAGATTGTTTCTTGTTTACGTCATGCTGGGCTTGTTCCGGTATCTCATTTGAGTGGTTTTTTGTTTGTGTGTTTAATAACAAGGATGTGTTCTACTCCTGTGGGAACATGAAACGCGTTCAGGTTGACGGTTGTATCGTGATTTGAGGGTTTAATTAAAAGATTATTCACTACGCTGCTCTCGTTCTAAATGACAGGCTGGTTTGATGGTTTGAGATTGGATGGGTTTTAGCTCGGTTTAAATCTTGAAAATAAATGGTTATCGAGCGGAGTCGAGATATTGTTTAGTAAGCTTTCGACTCCGCTCAAGCACCCTGTAAATATTCAGTACTATTTTGATTCATGTTTCTGGGTGAAATTTCTTCTGAATGACAGGTTGTTTCTTGTTTACGTCATGCCGGGCTTGTTCCGGTATCTCATTTGAGTGGTTTTTTGTTTGTGTGTTTAATAACAAGGATGTGTTCTACTCCTGTGGGAACATGAAACGCGTTCAGGTTGACGGTTGTATCGTGTTTTAGGGTTCTATTAAAAGATTATTCACTACGCTGCTCTCGTTCTAAATGACATGTTGGGTTGATGATTTTAATAACGAATGTTGGATACAATTGATCATGTCACTTCGAGTGAATTTGTGGAGCAGAGCGGAACACATTTGTATCGAGAAGTTTGGTTAGTACAGGTTCTCGATACACCTCCTTTGTCGGCACTCGAACTGACAATCGTTTTGTCATCTTATTTTGGTTTATTATTGAAAATTCATAGGTTCTATGATGATTTGTTTTAGAATTATATTTTAATAACGTAATCAGTCTATATTCTTTGTTCTTGCAGCGTAGCGGTCTTGGATCTTATAGAAAGTCATTGGTACATTATCAAATTGATATATTAAGAGTATTTGTTCTTTTAGCTTAGCGGTCTTTTCTCTATTTTATAATAATTGAAAACTTTTAAGTCGGATGCTTTTATTATATTAGCCCATTGTTTTTGTAGTTAGTGCAGTGTAGTGGTTGAATGGGATAATGGTGTAATGGTTTAGTGGAGGAGTATTGGAATGGTAGAATGGTGTAGTGGTGAAATGGTAGAATGGAGGAGAAGTGAATTGGAAGGTGATTTTACGAATAAGATGATGAAACTAACTAATATCGGGAGTTATGGATCATAAAGACTTAGAAGTTTGGAAGGAGTCCATGGTTCTTGTGGAGTATATTTATAAGTTAACAGTTGATTTCCCTAAATCGGAACTGTATGGTTTAACTTCACAGATGCGAAGAGCAGCTGTCTCGATTCCTTCTAATATAGCAGAAGGGAGCGCTAGAAATGGTTATAAAGAGTTATTTCAATTTGTTGGGATAGCTATGGGATCTGCTAGTGAATTAGAAACACAAATTCTGATTGCAATAAAATTAGGGTATACAAATGAAAAAAATGAAATAGTTATGAAACAATTGTATTCGGTTAGAAAATTATTAATAGGGTATAAAAAATATATTAAAAATAATTTATTATAAGATGATTTTTAACCCATTATCCTATTTAACTATTTACCCCATTTAACCAATAACAAATGACAATCCTTAAAGCCGAAAACATAAGTAAACAATACCGCCTGGGTCTTATTGGTACAGGTACGATTAGTCACGATTTAAACCGTTGGTGGCATCGCGTACGTGGTAAAGACGATCCGTATTTAAAAATTGGTGAAGTTAACGACCGCAGTAGTACAGGTAAAAGTGAGTATGCTTGGGCATTGCGAGATATTAATTTTGAAGTCCAACAAGGGGAGGTTCTTGGTATTATTGGTAAAAACGGAGCAGGGAAATCTACGTTGCTTAAAATATTGTCTCGGGTTACGAGCCCAACCACAGGTGAGATAAAAACCCGTGGCCGGATTGCTTCTTTATTAGAAGTAGGGACAGGTTTCCACCCCGAACTTACAGGGCGAGAAAATATCTACTTAAATGGTGCCATACTTGGTATGACCAAAGCCGAAATTAAAGACAAAGAAGCAGAAATTATAGAGTTTTCAGGTTGTGCTAGATATGTAGATACCCCGGTAAAACGCTATTCTTCTGGTATGCGTGTGCGATTAGCCTTTGCAGTCGCTGCGTTTTTAGAACCCGATATATTAGTTATTGATGAGGTACTAGCTGTTGGTGATGCTGAGTTTCAGAAAAAGGCGATAGGGAAGATGCAGGATATTTCTAAAGGTGATGGTCGTACGGTGTTATTTGTGAGTCATAACATGGCGGCTGTAAAAAGCTTGTGTACGCGGGCAGTCGTCTTGGAGCATGGGACTTCTGTATTTGAAGGAGAGACTGATGAGGCTGTAAGTTTTTACATAAACAATAAAATGTCTAAGCCTATGGTTTATGAAGATTTTGATAAGAGTTTTGGAATTTGTAAAGTTGAATTTTTAAATTCTAAAAACCAAAGAATTGACAATGCTTTAGTAGGGCAAGAGGTTCGTTTAAAAGTATCTTATAAAAACCCAGAAGAAAGAATTTTGTCTATATCCTTGGGTTTTTATAATGAATACGATGATTTCTTATTTGGTTGTCGCAGTGATGTAATAAATAAAAGTTATTCAGAGAAGGAAGGGGAAGCAATACTCTCTATAGAAAAATGGCCAATTAGTAAAGGTGTTTATACATATAATACCTCTATTCATGAATCTAATATTTCATTAGAGCACATGGTAAGCATTGGACAGATTGTAATAGAAGAAGGCGATTTTTATGGGTTCGGTAAATTACCAGCCGCCAATAAAAAAGGGTTTTACACAAATTATAAATGGATTTAAAAAAAATAATTAAAAGATTAAAAAAGACTAAGGTCCAAATGGCAAATTATTTGCTAAGGCTTTTTGGTTATACCTATAAAGGAAAACGAGATAAACCTATTATTTTTATCTTAAGTACGGGGAGGTGTGGTTCTACTAGTATTAAGAACATATTTAATCAGCACTCGAGGTTTATGGCTTTTCATGAAGAAATAACTCCATTAATTGAATTGTCTACACGATTGGCAGAGAATGCACACCAAGAAAAGGAAATTTATTCTAAATTAGATTTTATATTCGCTGAACGTATTTGGGAAGCAAAAAATGATCAAATCATTGTGCATTCTGATCATCGCTTATGGAATTTAGTACCTTATTTATCCAAATACTTTAAAAATGCATTTTTTATTCATTTAATCAGGAATCCTTCTGATTCTGTTAAATCTTATATTCAAAGGGATTGGCACTTACCAACCTCTAAAGAATCTTCAATAACTATATTTGATAAATATCGCCTATGTGGTTTTAAAGTACATGATGTGGATTACACTGTTTGGAGTAAAATGAATCAAACTGAAAAATGTTTATGGTACTGGAGTTATGTTAACACCAATATCAATAATGACTTGAAAATGTTAGATGAGAACAAATGGGGGGTTGTGAAGCTTGAAACATTTGTTGATGATATGAATAAAGTGATTAAACCTCAATGTAACTTGGATCCACATTTTTACTTTAAAAATGAAATAACGAATAGAAGTAGTAAAGAACTAAAGTCTGATGAACTTATAAGAAATATAGAAAAAACTATTCAATTGCAAAAAGAAGACTTGTTTTTAACCTATTATCCAAATTATATTAAATAATGATAAAAAAAATTAAAAATAGAATCAATACCTATGTAGATGGCAAATTGAAAAGGCTATTTGAAAAGCATAGAAAAATAAATCAGATTCAGTTTAATTACGCACAATTAAATCAATTATTTACAGATACTTCCTTTTTTATTCCATTATCTGATTGGGCAATCTCTCCAAGTACCATTACGCATGTTTTAAATGATATAGTCGTTAATAATAGAAAAAGTATTATTGAATTTGGTTCCGGAGCTTCTACACTTTATATCGCTAAGTTATTAAAGTCTAATAATATTCAAGCAACTTTTTACTCGGTAGAATCAGATTTAGATTGGGGAAATAAAATAATAAAACAGTTAGAAGTTTTAGATTTAACAAGTTATGTAACAATTATTAATGCGCCAATTCAATCTATAGATCCAACTTTAGCATTGGGAGAACAAAAGTTGTGGTATGATGTGTCTGTAATTAAAGAGCAATTAAAGTCAATTCATACTATAGATCTTGTTTTGGTAGATGGACCATTTGGAGGCTTGACACCTAATTCACGTTATTCAGCATTGCCTTTTCTCAAAGATAAATTAGCTTCAAGTTATTCTGTTTTTTTAGATGATGTTGGTAGGGAAGATGAACAACAAATTTTAGAGGCATGGAATACTAGTTTGAATTGTAAAGGTAGAATCATAGAGCGCTACGCAATTTTCAATCCAAAAGAACAATTTTTAGCAAGACCTTTTCAACTTAGATAAAATTCTTTTTATTCGAATAAATATTTTTTATGCCTAAGCAACCGCTAGTCTCCATAATTATCCCCACTTATAACCGTGCCCATTTAATAGGAGCAACTTTAGATTCTATAAGTGCTCAAACTTACACTAATTGGGAGTGTATTGTCGTGGATGATGGGAGTACAGATGGGACAACTAAGTTAATGGAGACCTATTGTGCTAAATACACTCGCTTTCAATACCACCACTGCCCAGCAGAACGTTTACCAGGAGGGAATGCCGCGCGTAATTATGGGTTAGAGTTGAGTACTGGTGATTATGTGATTTTTTTCGATTCGGATGATTTATTTTCCAAAGAAGCTTTAGAATTTCGAGTTACTTATATAAGTAAGTGTTTAAATCATGATTTTTTGGTATTTCAAACCAGTCGTTTTTTTGATACTTTAACAAGTTCTGACTGTATATGGAATGATTTATCAAAACCTAATACGGAGGATCTTTTAGATTTTTTAAGTTTAAATCCAGTTTGGAGTATTTATGGTCCAATTTGGAAGCGGGGATTTTTAATACAGAGTAATTTAAGGTTTGATGAATCACTTAAATCTTGGCAGGATTTAGATTTTCATATTAGAGCATTATTATTGAAACCCAATTATTTTAAGGTTACAAATTCGAAGATAGGAGTTTATCAGCGTTTTCATAAAGGAGAATCTATTCGAAGAAAGGAGACTTATAACGTTATTACGAATAGAATAGATTTTTTTTTCAAACTAATTTCAATTTTAAAAGCGAATAACGTTTTTACAGAGGAGGTTCAGAAGTTAGTTTTTAAACTCTTTTATTTTACATTAAGTGATTCAAAATTGGCCAATGAATCTGAAATTTGGAGTAAGTTGCAGAAGGAATTAGAAGCTATTCCTAAAGTAGACTTTAATTTTTGGAAGCAGTATTCTTTACATAGAAAATTGAAATTTAAAGTTTATAGAAAGGCAATTATAGCGGTAACATTAGTTGCCAAAAAGATATTTTTTTATAATAGATTTGAAGTCGATAATTATTCGAATCGGACATGGTATAAAATAAAAATCAATAAATTATAGGTTGTTACTTTAAGAATAGAAAAGCATGAAAAACATTTTGTTTATTACAAATAATGCAAGTCGAACTGGTGCACCTATTTTGTTACTTAATCTTATTCATTGGTTAGTTGATAATAAAAGTAAAGATTATAAAATAACGTTATTAGCGGTTACAGGAGGACCCTTGATCGAAGATTTTAGAAAATTAGTGGATGTAAAATTATTCAATACTAAAACCGATACCAAGTTTCATTATCTAAATGTTTTATTGAATAAAATTCAAAATAGAAAAACTAAATTGTGGTTAAAGAATACGAATTTCGATTTGATTTTTTCTAATACCATAGTAAATGGTAAGCAAATAAAATTTTTAAAAAAAGGCGATACACCGGTAATTTCTTATATACATGAATTGGAGTATAGTATAAATGAATATAAGAATTTAGGTGTTGTTGAAGGAACATTAACGAAATCTGACTTTTTTATATGTGGTTCGCATATGGTAAAAAATAACTTAATAGATAATCATAATATTAACCCTTCTAAAACAGCTGTTGTTAATTCTTTTGCTGAACTTAAAGGCAATTCTAAAAACAAAAAAATAGCCGAAGAGATAAGAAAATCACTTTCCATTCCTGCAGACTCTATGGTCGTGGGGATGATGGGGAAATTAAATTGGAGAAAGGGAGCCGATATTTTTGCTAACACTGCTAGCCGATTAGACTCAAAAAACGTGTGGTTTTTATGGATAGGTGCAAGTAACCAAAAGTTGATGGAACTAATCACATATGATTTAGATAGAGCTAACAAAAATATTAATATTATTTTTTTACCACCTAGTCCAAATTTTGCTAAATATTTTAATATTATAGATTTATTTTTCTTAAGCTCTCGAGAAGATCCTTACCCTATGGTTAGTATGGAAGCGACGTCTTACGGTATTCCTTTAATTTGCTTTGAAAATGCAGGAGGAACGCAAGAGTTTATAGATAGTAAAACAGGAGAACTAGTGCCTTATGGAGATCCTGAGGAAGCGGCACAAAAGATAAAATTCTTCAATGATAATAGGAGTTTACTAATTGAAAATAGTAGCTACATAACAGAGAAGTCGATTAAAAGTCATGATATTGAGTTGAACGCGCCTCAAATTGTTAGTATTATAGAAAAATTTATACAAAAGTAATGTACTGTTTATGGTTATAGGTAGCGGTTTAATTGGGAAAGTGTTCTCGGACTATAAGTTAGATAGCAAAACATTAATTTTCGCATCTGGTGTTTCAAATTCGACTACAAACGATGTTAAGGCGTTTGATAGAGAAAAACAGTTACTGCTAAAAACAATTGAACAACACCCGGATAAGACGTTTATTTATTTTAGTACGTGTAGTGTGTATGATTTGTCTATAATAGATAATGCATATGTAAAGCATAAATTGGCAATGGAAACACTTGTAAAATCAAAGTGTAAGGATTTTATTATTTTCCGCGTGTCTAATGTCGTTGGTCACACCAGTAATCCAAATACTTTAATTAATTTTTTTGTCTATGCTATTAAGGCTGGTCACAATATAAAAGTTTGGGAATTTGCACAACGAAACATTATAGATGTAGATGACGTTAAATTTATAGTGGATAGTAAAATTAATTCAGGATTTAAAAACTGTATCGTAAATGTGGCGGTTAGACAAAGTGAAGACGTGACAGATATTTTAGAACAAGTAGAACAATTCTTGGGTAGAACGAGTGTAAAAGTAATCGTACCTAAGGGCTGTAAATTAGATATTAATATTACTGCGATAAAACATGAATTGACAGAAATTGAGTCTAAAAAAGGCGAAGGGTTACAATATATTTATCGCATTTTAGAAACGTATTATTAGTGCAAATGGTTTTGAGTAGCTTAGATTAAGATGATTAATAACTAATGATAATGAATCTGATTTGTGTTTTAAGTAGTTGTTATTATAACCTTTTTATTTATTCTTTTTCTAAGCGGTGTCTCAAAATACGTATAGCTTACTCCGGATATTATAATTAAAATTAATGTGGCAGAATAAAAGATAATAATTTTATTATCTAAGCTTAAATAGTGCATAATCTTATTAACCCATAAAAAAATGGGTTTTTGTAGTATATATATACTATAGCTTATTTCTCCTAGAAAAACGGGAAGTTTCATATTGGAAATTTTAGTTATTTGTCCATTATTTGCTGAAATAAGTATAATTATAGGAATAAACAAAAAAGCCAACATTCCATTGTGATAAGAAATTCTAATATTTATTTTCAATACAATTACTGTTAACATAATAAGGCTAATAATAGGTAAGTCATAATTTTTAATTTTAATAACTTTCAGAAAAAATAGACCAGCTAAATTTCCTATTAAAAATTCACTGAAATGCATTAATGGAAAGTAATATGTAAAATTATGGCTTGCAGAAGGGTGTCCTTCAAAAAAAATTGAATTGAGCAAGACATGAAGTACTATCTGGCTTATAATAAAACATATAAACAATGGAAGAATTAGTTTTTTTAAGGGTAGTTTTTTGTAAAAATGATTAAATAGAAAGGGGAAAGTAATATAAAAGAATAATTCTACAGATAGGGACCATCCAGGTGTGTTAAAAGATAATGCGTAATTGGGAATCCAACTCTGTATCATTAAAATATTTAATAGTAATCCGTAATAATCAATTTCTTTATGTATGGCTAAATAATAAATGAATAGAATAAGTATCGCTAATACGTAAACAGGGTAAATTCTTGCAAATCTCCGCTTAATATAGTCTGTGAAATCTATTTTTTGTTTCCATAAGCAATTACCATTACAAATCCAGAAAGGATAAAGAAATAACTTACTCCAATATTCGCTTGTTTAATTATAAAGGAGACACCTTCTTGATTAAAGGGAAATATATTCTTACCATGATGAAATATAACAATTGAAATTGCTGCCAAAAATCGTGTAAAGGTTATTTGCTCTAGCCTCATTTTTTAGTGTAATAGATTTAAATTATTAGCATAAACGGTTTCCAAAGATAGATGCTAAATATTATAATTTATGTAATAATTTGTTTCTGTGCTTTAAATTTTGGAAATGCTTTTAGATAAGTCTAAAATATTGTTTTTCTATTTAATTATTTTATTCATTTAATGAGTAAATAAAAATACAATTTAACAATTTTTTTATAAGTTTGTTTTTAATGAATTCGTTAGTCTCCATCATCCTACCAAATTACAATCATGCTGCTTTTCTACAAGACAGATTAGATAGTATTTTTAACCAGTCGTATCAAAATTTTGAAGTCATTATATTAGACGATGCCTCTACAGACCATAGTTTAGAATTGTTAAATCCTTATAAAAACAATCCCAAGGTATCTCATTTTATTATTAACGAAAATAATAGTGGCTCCCCTTTTAAGCAGTGGGAGAAGGGGTTGGAGTTGATTAAAGGCGATTTTATTTGGATTGCAGAAAGCGACGATTTTTGCGATCTTAATTTTTTAGAATCACAACTTGAGTGTTTGGATGCTTCAGATGTGGCTGTGGCAAAAACGATAGCGTTTGTAAAAGACAAATCTAAATCTGAAGTTTCACATCCTATTTTTAGTGAAGAGAAACAAAAGGACTCTATTTTGTATTGTCCTATATTAAACGTGAGTTGTTTGCTCTTTAAGACTTCGTTACTAGATGGTACAAAAGATAATTTTTATAGTAGCTTTAAAATTATAGGAGATCGGGTATTCTATTTTGAGTGTTTTAGAAATGCAGCTTTTATTTTTAATGCTAAAACACTTAATTATTTTAGACAAAGTGACTCAAGTATTTCTAAATTAGATTATAGGGATTTAAGGTATTATTCAAAATATTTTAAAGAGCATTGCCAATTTATTTCTTATGCAAAAGCGACAGATAAAGCGATGACAAATAAAGCATATAAGCGTTATGTTTCCAGATTTTATAATCGGGTGAGTAATCGGGTTTCTTTTAAACAAAAGCGTAGCTTAGAATATTTGAATTTGTATTTTTTATATAAATTGAAACTATCATTAAATTTAAATAAAAAATACTGAATTATTAGTCGTAATGATGTGACTTATTCTTGGTGATTTTAAACTATAGACGCTTACTAAAATAATAACTAATATATTTGAAATCTCCCAAAGACGGGACAGACCCTTTAGTTCGAGTAAAATAAATATCCATAATGAAAATATCTGTTATTATTCCCACCAGAAATAGATTCGATTACATAAACCTATTAATTAATGATCTTCAAAACCAAACAGTTTCAGATTTTGAAGTAATAGTTGTAGATCAGTCAAATATTGAAAAAACAATTAATAATTGCATCTATATTTATACAGAGACAACAGGGCCATGTGTTTCTAGAAATATTGGAGTTGCAAAAGCTAAAGGAGATATTTTAGTTTTTTTAGATGATGATGCTAGGGTGAATCCTGATTTTATTGAAGAAATTACTGCACCAATTATAAAGGATAGGTTTGATGCTGTAGCTGGAGCAATGTGTGATTTAGAAGGGAATTATTTACTAGAGAAAGGAGATTATCTTACACGGAATAATTTAAACTTTATAAAAGTATTAACTAGTAATCCTAATTCTTCTGAATCTCGAATCACATTGTCTTTTCCCGGCTGTTGTGCTTCTATATTAACTAAAGTTTTTCATGAAATTGGGGGATTTGACGAAACTTTGGATCCGACTGGTGCTGGTGAAGATAGAGAGGTTGCTATAAAACTATATAAAAAAGGCTATACAACTTGGTACAATTCTAAAGCAAAATTATTACATGCTAGAGCTCCTGTTGGAGGTTCGCGAGATGTAGGAAGTAGAACTTTAATGCTTGATGTTCATACCTATAAAATGTGTAAAAAACATTTTTCAGATGAACTAGCAGATGTTTTAAAAAAAAATATTATAGATGTTTATCATAAAAAATTTATTGGCTCTATTTTTACGTTAAAATTAACAAGATCAAGATATCGCTTATTAAAAGAATTAAAGCAGCTCATGAGATAATTTTATTAATAGTGAAAATTTTATAATTAAAGACGTGAAATTTATTAAATGAAAATAGCCCTAGTCTTAACGGTTAAAAACGAAAGCCGACTCTTGCGTAACCATTTGCTATATCATAAAGCGATTGGAGTGGATAGAGCTTTTGTTTATTTTGACAATACAACTGACAATGGCAAAGAAAGCATTGCGGATTTAAATTTCGTGACTATTTCAAATTCAGTGCCAGCAGAGACCTATGCTCATTTGGATTACCTTCATAAATTCACTTCTCAAGCTATCGAACACCATACGGCCAGACAATGTTTAAATGCTTTTGACGCACAAAAAATATGTGAAAGTGAAAAGATTGATTGGTTAATATCCATTGATGCGGATGAACTTATTACCGATGGTTTGGAGGATTCCTCTAATTTAAAGGTGTTCTTCCAGACTGTGCCCAAAAATATAGAGGTCATAAGTTTTAAAACTTTAGAAGCTTTGCAAAGACGTATGCATTATAAAAATGTGTTTGCCGAGGAAACGTTGTTTAAATTTAATAGAGTTGCGTTTTATAGATACATAAATAACCCATTTAATTCCACAAAATTAAAGACTAATTGGTGGTATGGTCATGAAGTAGGAAAATCGGCCATACGCATAAGTAGTGATCTAATACCTCATAATGTGCATCATTTTATCCGAAAGGATGGAAGTAAACCATTACGACGTGTTGCAGGGTATTTGCTTCATTATCATATATATGATGCAAATGATTTTATAAAGAAATTTAAAAACTTCGAGAATCATCCTAATACATTCCTTTCGGGAAATAAAGTTGTGGAATTAAAATTATTGTTGCGGGATGTGGTGAATAAATTGAATTTAAATGAGGATGAGCTGAAAAATTATTATAAAGAAAATATTCTTTTTGGGGCGATAAGTATTAGAAAGTTCAAAATAGGAAGGCGTTATCTTTTTTTTAAGATTAAACCCAAACCACTAGGAGAAATCAAATCAGTGCAGAAAACTTTTGAAACGTTTATCTCTTAAGTTTTGGGAGTTAAATTTATTTTTACGCATTAATTTATTTTTCTGATCGAAATAATTGGTCTAAGTTTCAAATTTTAAAAATATATCTTTTCAATATAGTATCACGTTAATTTGTATGAAAAATTTAATTAGAGAAAATTTTAGAATTAAGCTTAATACATGTTTGTTCTACGAACATCCTCTTGATACATGGGTGAAAGAAGAATCTAAAATTCCAGTGTCCTTAAGAATATTGGATATAAACAATATCTCAGACCCAATTCTTGAAAAAAGGTTTAGTATTGAAACTTTAAAAAAACGCTTAGAAAATGGAGATAAATGTTTTCTTACCGAAAAGTCAGGCCGTTTATCAAGCTTTCATTGGTTGCAAACAAATGGAAAACATTATATTGGGCCTACTGGAGAGTGGAAGGATATTCAGCCGGGAACAGCCGTAATATATCATGTATTTGTGGAGGAAAAATTTAGGGGTAATAAAATAAACGGGATGGTTTATTCCGAAATTCTTGGGTACTGTAAGGACAATGACATTGATCAGGTTTGGATTTACACCGACAGTAAAAATAGTGCCAACCGGAAAGGATTGGAAAAGCTGGGGTTTAAAATTTATAAACAAACCTGTAGCTTAAAATTTAGGCATCGTTATATTTTCGCAAATCAGAATTATTTTAGGTTTTTTAATAAAGCTTTTACAGCGCGTATTTTTACAGAATGAATACGGTATAATTGTTTCAATTAGTTTAAATATATTTTGTCATAATGGATATAAAAGATGGATTTGTCAAGTAATCCATCGCAAGTATAAATATGAAAATTAAAAGCAGAATAAAATCAAGGTTACGAGCATTTTCGACATTAAAATGTAAGCAACCTATTGTTATATTTCAAAGTGACGACTGGGGCATGGTAAGAGCTCCAGAGAACAAGGATTTTATTTCAAATTTTGGAGAGCCAAAAATTTGGGCGTATGACCAATTGGAATCGGAGGAGGAGTTGGAGCTCATTTTTCAAATGCTTTTAAAGTATAAAGATGCAAATGACAACCCACCATTAATTGAAGCCAACTTTATTGTATCTAATCCGGATTTCGAGGCTACAAAAGAAAATGGATACCAGTCCATAGTTTTAAAATCTATATCACAATATTCCGAGCTCAACAAGAAATGGAACGAAGGGGTAAAAAGGAGAATATTTATTCCCCAATATCATGGACGCTTGCATTTTAATTATGATAAAATGCTGGATATGATTCAGAATGATCCTGAAAGTAAAGCGATATTTGATTTACAACTTCATGGAGGAGTAAACAATTATAACAAAGGGAATTGGACATTACATAGCGAATATCAAAGATGGGAGGATGGTACGGAATTGCCTTATAACCAATTGTTGCAATGGATAGAAGTAGGGATTTCAGATTTTTTTAATGTGTTTGGGTATTATCCTAAAAGTACAATTGCCCCACAATATGTATTCACGCCAACAACAGCTAGAGCGTTTGCAGAGTTGGGGTTTCAATCTATCCAAGGTACCAATATGCAGGCCTATAAAAAGAATAATTTAAAAAGATTAAAAAATATTCCCACCGGTTCAACGTATTATAAAGGATTAATAGCTTCAAGTAGAAATATTAAATTTGAACCTTCCAGAGGTAATACCGATTGGAAATATGAGTCTGTTATAAAAAAATGTGTGAATTTAATTAATAAGAAAATACCAGTCATCATTGATTCACATAGAATAAACTATGTTGGGAAATTTGGTGAAGAGGGCAGAGAGGATCTTGATAAATTAATAGGAGACCTGATAAAAAGAGGTTGCCGGTTTTTAACATCGGAGGAATTTAGTGAAGCAGTTATAAATAATGGACACTACAGTGAATTCGGAACAGGTAAAAAACGTAAAATAGAATTTATAAACAATTCTAAAATAATACAATTACTCCGAAATCGACTTAATTGAGATCTTAGGGAGTTTAATATAGAATGGAAAAATTAGAGATAGTACCTTTTTCTGAAATTATCGAGCAAGATTGGTCCAGCTTCCATGAAGCCTGTAGCGACCCCGTATTGTTTTATCAGTATCCATTTTTAAGTGCCTACGAAAAATCGACAGAAAAAAAGGTAACGGTTGTTGTATACAAAAAGGACAATAAAATTCTTATGGCACTTCCCGGTATTTTCGATAAGAGGAAAAATAAATTCTTCAATCTAAGTTATCTGGGCTGGGATAATCTTAATTTTTTGATGGATAGAGAGGTCACAGAGCACACATTACAAATCTTTTTTACAGAATTATTTAAAACTTTTCAATTAATTGTATACAAAAATATTAGTCAATCTTGCTATCAAATTATTACGAAATATACTGCTGGCCCGGTAGCTTTTAAAAAGTTTAAATGTCCGTATGTCCATTTACCGCAATTATATAACGATTATTTAGAGTCTCTAAGCGTTTCCTTTAAACGCATGTTGAAAAACAGAACTAACTTTTGCGAAAAACATGGTGTGAGTTTTGTCTTTTTATCAAATTCACATAAAGATTTATTGCCTGCAGCTTTAATTGATTTGAATCGATTGCATAAATTACGTATGACAGAAATGAGCATGGAGTCTAAGTTTTTAAAACCTGATTCCCAGGCCTTTCACGAAATAATTCAAGGGCATAGCAGTAACCCTACTCTAATTATTCAAGCTTTGAGAGATGAAGCCGTTATCGGAACTCTTTATGGATTTATTTCTGCAAATCGATTCGTGTATTTTGCCGCAGGCATCGATCCGCGTTATTCTAAATATAGTTTGGGTGTAGTTTTGATAGGAAAGATGATGGATTATTTGATTGTCCATAATTTTAGGTATTTCGATTTTCTTAGAGGCACAGAAGACTATAAATTTAAATGGACCAAAGAAATTGATCAAAACTATACCGTATATTCCTTTAATAATGCACTTGGTAAATTTAAGGCAATGACTCTTTATTGGAAGCAAAATAAATTTAGGATTGGGAGGAAGAAAACCTTGAATGATTTGAGAAGATTTTTATATATTTAAAAATGCATTTTATGCCTAAAGAATAATGTATCTTTCTTTTGATGCCACCAATTTTATTAAAAAATCAGTAATCATACTGATCATTTTTTATTAGGAAATCGTGTGGAACTTCTAAATTTAGTGTTGAAAGATGTAGTAAACAGTCAAGGGTTTTCTAAAGAATAATTAAAAGAATATTTTAATAGTAATTTACTGTATATAACTAATGAAGTCAAAAGCTGTTAAGGAATAAGAAACTTTATGTTTTCGCAGATAAATATGAAGCTTTAAATCAATTTACTTCTTTGATAAAAATGGATAAACAAATTAAAATAAAAAATATACACCTATATTACAACCTAAAATTTTAGAACTCTCATAAATATATTTAAAAGGACTTTTTTCATAACCCAACCCTATATGATTCATTATTTATACAACTACTTTTTAACTAGGAAACCAGATAAAAAAAAAAGTAAGCTATATGTTTGGTTGCAATGGCAACTTTATAAATACTTGAAAATTTATTTGGTTAAAAATTATAAAAAGATTGACAAGCGTACCTTAGGAATTGATACTAATAGTAATGTAATTGTAAGCTTGACGTCCTTTCCAGCTAGAATAGATGTCATTTATTTATCTATCATAAGTATGCTTAATCAAATTACAAAGCCTCAAAAAATAGTATTATGGTTGGGCATTGAACAATTTCCACTTAGGGAGGAGGGATTGCCAAACTCCTTATTGGAATTAAAACCGTTCGGTTTAGAAATTGAATTTTGCAAAGATCTTAAAGCGCATAAAAAATATTATTTTGCTTTCCAAAAATATCCAAATGATTTAGTGGTTACTGTAGATGATGATGTTTTATATCCTAGAAATTTATTATTAGTCTTATTAGAGAATCATCAAAAATTCCCAAATAGCGTTGTTGCCAACCGGGTTAGATTTATGGAAACAGAAGGTGATGGATTCAAACCATATAGGCAATGGCCTATAAATATATTACTCGGTGAAAATCCTTCAAAAAAACTGTTTTCTACAGGAGTTGGAGGGGTGCTATATCAACCTCATTTATTTAAAAAAACGTTCTATGATTTAGAGGGGATAAAAAAAACAAATTGTATAGGTGATGATATTTGGTTAAAAGCTGGACAGATTAGTAATAATATACCTGTAGTGTTTACTAATTTTTATTTTAGGCAATTTATAGAAATACCCGAATCACAAACCGAAAATTTATATTCGACCAATGTATTTAATAGTGATAATGATAGGCAAATTAAAGCGGTTTTTGCTTACTTTGGTCTTACTCTAGAATCCTTTAAATAATATTTTTTAAATTTAAATTATTCCTTTCTTTAATTTCAATCATGAAAACAATTACGACACCTATAATTCCATTAAAACAGACCTTTGCTAAGATTGAAGCGGAGCACGTGCCAAATTACGAGGCCATTTGTGTCTTTGCGGCTATCGGTTTTTTTTTAGATCAGGATACCTATTGGAAGGATGAGGTTGTTTTAAAACCAGGAACTACATATGTTTTAGATCAGGATGGAGGTGTGAAAAGTGAAGCGGCACATTTTAAGTGGTATTATAAACCTAGAGATATTTCGTTTCATACAGCTTTAGAGGAGTTTACATCTTTATTTGAACGTATTGTAAAAGAACAAACGGGAGAGGGCAAAGTGATTTTGCCTTTATCTGGTGGATTAGATAGTCGAAGTCAGGCTGTAGCACTAAAACATCTAAATGCCGATGTACACAGTTATTCGTATTCGTTTTCTGGAGGTTTTAAAGAGCATAAAATTAGTGAACAAATTGCACAAGCTTGCGATTATAAATTTGATTCGTTTATTATTCCTCCCAATTATTTATGGCATGTATTAGACGAGGCAGCAGATATTAATAAATGTTATTCCGAGTATACACATCCCAGGCAAATGGCTGTTTTGTATGAGTTTAGAAAAATGGAAGGTACATTCTCTTTAGGGCATTGGGGAGATGTGTTGTTCGATAGAGGTATTGCAGAGAAAGATGCTCTACTATCTGATGTGGATCTGATTTTTAAAAAAATAATTAAAAAGGGAGGTCTTGAATTGGCACAAAAACTTTGGAGGTCTTGGAATTTGGAAGGTGACTTTGAAATGTATTTAAAAACAAGATTACAAACTCTTTTAGATGGCATTGCCATTGATAATAAAAGTGCTAGAATCCGTGCTTTTAAGAGTTTGTATTGGGCACCGCGATGGACATCTGTAAGTTTAAGTTTCTTTGATGCTGTCCATCCTGTAAATGCACCTTATTACGACGACCGGATGTGTCGTTTTATTTGTGAAATACCGGAGGCATATTTGGCAGATCGAAAACTTCAGATCGCCTATATAAAAAAACGTAATCCAAAAGTCGCAGAAATTGAATGGCAAGACCGTATGCCATTTAATCTAAACAACTATAAGGAACCACAACCGTTTAAATATTTAACCTACCGGGTAAAAAATAAATTACAACGTGAATTAAATGCCTTTATTGGAAAAAAATATGTGCAGCGTAATTGGGAACTTCAATTTTTAGGGAAAGAAAATGCGAACCAATTAGAGCATCATCTTTTTAATACATCTTTTAATGATTTTTTAGGAAGCGATATTGCAAGGCAGATGTATGCTAAATTTAATACTGAGGATGCTGTAGAATATTCTCACCCCGTGAGTATGCTTTTAACTCTTTCCTTATGGCATAATAAAAGTAAATAGAAGATTTTATTAATAGACACACTTAAGAAGTATAAAATAAAATGTTTTTAAGAATATATGTTTTTAGTTCTCATTGACTTAATTGTCAGTTTGAGTACTGTCGACAGCCTTTAAATTCATTATTGACTCTGCTCGATTTAAGCGTATTTTAATCAAATCGTTTCTATTGGTCTTATAATGAGCATTCATTTATTGTTATTAATAGTAATGCCCCTAAATAGTGTTTTGAAAGTGTATTTAAAAATGTATTTTTGAATTTTAAGAGGTTCTATGACGAGCAAAACACGAATAATTTTTACTATCCCCAATTTTAAAACAGCAGGAAGCCAATATGTGTTGTTAGCTATTATTAGTAAGCTCGACCATGATGCATTTGATGTTTTTATAGGTGTAGAAAATAAGCCGGAATTAATACCGGACGTTGTTCATGAAAATCGAAAGCTAAACTTAGGGTTTACAGGAGATTTTTACAAAGACACCTATCGTTTTGCTAAAATTATTACACAACATAAGATAGATATCGTGCATTCTTGGGATTACAAATCTAATTTTATTGAAGCTTTTGCATGTAAGTTAGCCTTTAAAACGTATATATATACTAAAAAAAATGCAGCTTGGTCTAAACGGTGGTTTTTAAAAAGCATGTTGTCATCTCATATAGCTTATAACCACCCTGAAATGAAATCACAGTTTTTCAGTCATTGGTTATTGCGTAATAAAGTAGGTTTTATTCCTCATGGTATAGATTTGAAACAATTTAAACCCAATGCGAAACCTAAAATTAAAGAAGATGGTATTTTTAAAATGTGTTGTATTGGGAATATAGGAGATAATAAAAATCAACTTTATATTTTAGAGCAGCTTAAAGCATTACCAGAAACCATACATTTATATCTATTCGGAAATGCCGATCCGGACTATTTAATGCGCTGTAAAACATATCTGAAAAAGGAAAAATTAGAGCAACGTGTGCACTTCCGTGAATTTGTACCGAATAATCAATTAGCAACTGTGTTGAATAATTTCGATGTGTTCCTACTCGTTTCTAAACGGGAAGGACTTCCTGTTTCCATATTGGAAGCGCTTGCTTGTGGTGTTCCTGTATTGTGCTCGGAATCTGGAGGAGGTACTAACTATATCTTTAAGGCCGGAAAAGGCGGGGTTGTTTTTGATTTAAGTCACCCATTGGAATTTAAAGAATTGCTCTTGGATTATGTTCAAAATAAAGTGTATTTTCAGCAAAAAAAGAGAGAAGCTGTTGTTGTAGCTCGTGAATTCGATCTCCTGAAAGAAGTACAAGCTTACGAATATTTATATAAAAAATTATAGTGCGACATTATCGTAAACATATTGTTATTTTAGGTTCCGCTCGAAGTGGAACCAGTTGGTTTTCTGAACTTATAGCGTTGCAGCATCGTTACCGATTGTTGTTTGAACCAGAACATGAGTTTAACACAAAAGAAGGAAAATTAATTTGTGATCGTTTATTAACTTCAGAAACAAGTACCCCTAGTTGTGATACCTATTTAAATCAAGTTTTTGCAAATCGTGTAGATAGTGATTGGATTGGCCAAGTAAGTAATAGAACATGGAAACGACATTTATGGCCTTTTATACCTAAAAAGTACATTATAAAATTTGTGCGTTGTAATTTGTCTGCACAGTATTTGGCAGAACAGTTTAATATTCCTGTTGTTTTTATATTAAGAAACCCTTACGATGTTATTGCTTCCCAACAACGCGTAAAGTTTCCTTGGCTATACGATTTAAGTTGGTTTAAGAGCCAGGAGGAATTGTGCGATTTGTTATTAAAAAATTATGGATTTAATTTAAGAAATCAACACCATTTAAGCGATTTAGATGCGCTATGTATTCGTTGGTGTATAGAAAATGCTGTCCCTTTATTACATTCGGATCAGGCTAAATTTGAAATATATAAATATGAAGACTTTAGGGATAATATTAATTTATTTATAGATTTCTGTAGTCGTCATGATTTAAAACCTCTGGAAGATTTAAGTATTAAGTTTACCCATCCCTCTAGTAAAACCCATCCGAATAGTACTATTATTACAGGTCATAAAAAACAATCTCCTTTTACTCAAGAAGAATTTAAACGTATAAACACGTATTTAGATCTATTTAAAATAGATTTTTACGAAAGACAAACGGGTATATGAAAATAGCTTTAGTATTAGCGAAACCTCCAGGCTATTCCGAAACCTTTTTTAATTCTAAAATAAAAGGATTGCAAGAAAACGGACATGAAATTACTTTGTTTACAGGTCCAAGTAACACTGTATTTACATACAGTGCACATAAGATGAACCCTAAAGTTTATAATTTTTTTTTAATTCAAATTATAATGATGTGCGTTGTTGCCTTTCAGCTAATTCCACATATTAAAGTCGTATTAAGGTATTTTAAACGAGAACAAAATGAAGGCACTGATTTAAAACGAATTATCGAAAAAATATATCTTAATTCTCAATTATTAAAATATAAAGGGGATTGGATTCATTTTGGATTTGCTACATTAGCCTTAGATCGCGAGTTGGTAGCTGAAGCGATAGGTGCAAAAATGGCGGTTAGTTTTAGAGGGTTCGATATTAATGTGTATCCGTTAAAACACCCAAATTGTTATAGATTATTATGGCAGCAGGTTGATAAGGTACAATCTATATCGAAATATCTTTTGCAAAAGGCTTACGGACTTGGATTATCTGAAAATACACCATATCAGATTATTACGCCTGCAGTAGATCTTGTTAATTTGCCTGAAAAACAAAAGAAAGAGAACTCAACCCCCTTAAATATTCTTACCATTGCCCGATTTAATTGGATTAAGGGGATAGATTATTTAATAGAAGTTGCAAGTTTTTTAAAACATTCAGGCTTAGATTTTGAATGGCAGGTAATTGGTTCGGGTGAAGATGCTGAAAAAGAAAAATACCTCTATCATATTTATGAAAAAGAGCTAAAACAGCATGTACATTTACTCGGAAAACGAACACATTCGGAAACTTTAAAAGAATTAACCATCGCAGATGTATATGTACAACCCAGTTTAAACGAAGGGTTTTGTAATGCTGTTTTAGAAGCTCAGGCATTAGGAATACCATGCGTTACTTTTAATGTTGGAGGATTGGCAGAGAATATTCAGGATAAAAAAACAGGGTGGTTAGTCGAGCCATTTGATTGTAATGCTATGGCTAGAAGAATTATAGAAATTTCCAATTTAACCGCTAGCCAAAAATTAGACATAGCTGATGCAGCCATAGTACGAGTTCAAAATCAATTTAATCTGGAGCAACAAAAGAAAAAATTTCATAAGTTTTATACCGATTAATTTATAATATGTTATTTAGTTCCTTAGGTTTTGCTGTTTTTACCTTTAGTATTTGTTATATATAGGTTTGTATTAATTAAGAACTTAAAATGGCAAATCGTTTATATTGTATTAAAGAGTTATGTGTTTTATGATTGGTGGGATTGGCGTTTAAATCAAAAAAGGAGATATGACATTTACAAGTTTATTAATAGATAATTACTTCATCAACTAAAGTATATTAAATTTGAATATGAAAATATATTATCCTTCACATCTTTATGATTCACAGTTTAGAGGTCAGTTGTTTCCATTGTTAAAACCCTTTCTAAAAAACGAAAACTTTACAGATGCAGAACGAGTTAGAGTATATGGTGTAAGTGAGCAAGATTTTGAAATTGTAGAAACGATTGAGGCGTGTGATGTAATTGTTTTACCCATGTCTTGGTATTACTTTGCCCGTACAAAACAGATGGATTTAGCGTACAAATTTGTAGAAGAAGCTAAACAAGTTGTAAAACCAATATGGTCTATTAATAATGGGGATTTTGGTGTGAAATTATCGAAAATAAAAAATCTTACTGTTTTTAGACAAGGCGGTTATGTGATTAATAATCAAGAAGGTCATGTAGGGTATCCTTCTTTTATTCAAGATTACTTGAGTTTGAATAACTTGAAAGACTTGTATTTAGAAAGTAACTATGATGAGTTTCCTAAGGTTGGGTTTTGTGGCCAAGCAAAATTCTCCAGAGTTGAAGCGGTTAAAGAACTAACAAAACAAGTCCTTCGAAATTTCAAGAATTATAGTGGTCTGAGTAAATTAGAACCTCAAGACCTTTTATCTAATAGTTACTTACGCGGATCGCTGTTAAAGAAACTTGAAATTAATCCTAAAATAAATAGTCTTTTTATTAAACGTAAGCAGTATCGGGCAGGTGTAACTGAAAACAAAGAGACACATAACACAACAATTCAATTTTACAACAATATTTTAGAGTCGCAATATGTTTTATGTGTTCGTGGTGCTGGAAATTTTTCTGTGCGTTTCTATGAAACCTTAATGATGGGACGAATCCCTTTATATGTGCATACTGATGGATACTTACCATTGTCGGATGAAATTGATTGGAAAAAACATGTGGTCTGGGTAGATTATAAAGATCGACATCTAATAGGTGAAATCTTGTTAGATTTTCATCAGAAATTGGATCAAGAAAAGTTATTGTCTATATTTAAAAAGAATAGAACGTTGTGGGAAGAAAAATTAACACTTTCAGGTTTTTTTTATGAGCAAAAAAGAATTCTTATAAAAAATAGTCATGGATTAGCGTAAAACATCTTAATTCTCTATAATTTCACTTTTAAACTTGACTAATGCTATTCGAATTTTTAAAATATTTACAACCCACTCATTATTTTCAATTACCTAGAGCCAATGGACAAAGTGTTTTTCCCTTAGTTAATGATTTACCAAATAGTGTAGTCGCTAAATTAAAACAAGATTCATATTACGTTTCGGACTTCGCAAAAGATTACGATTTGTCTTGGCAAGCGGTTCAAACTGGTTATATTGGAGATGCTAAAACTTATTTAGATTTCGAGCCCGTACCTGTTCAGGATAATTATCACTTTATCAGAAAACAATTTCATCCAGGTTGGGTATTTTATGTGCTATTCATCCGATTATTAACTTTCCATGATCCTATTACTGAAATTCGAGCATGGATGAATACTTCCCATGTTAAAAAGGAGCCTATCGAAGCGATCAAGTATGAAGCATGGGAAGGATATGAATCTAATTTAATAGTACAAGAATCTTTAGTTAGTGTGGTGATCCCAACATTGAATAGATATGAATATTTAAAAGATGTATTACATGATTTTGAGAAACAAGATTATTCTAATTTTGAAATTATTGTAGTCGATCAATCAGAGCCTTTTCAGTCTGAATTTTATACAGCTTTCAATTTAAATATACAGGTTATACAACAGGAAGAAAAAGCATTATGGTTGGCTAGAAATACAGCAATTAAAGCTTCGAAAGGAGGTTTAATTGCGTTATCTGAAGATGATGTTCGTGTTTTTCCTGATTGGATTTCAACTCATTTAAAATGTTTGGACTTTTTTAAAGCCAAGGTTTCAGCAGGTGTCTTTTATCCGGAAGGGAAACAAATACCGGAAGAACGTTCGTTTTTTATGCAGGCCTCACAGTTTGCAACAGGAAATGCGATGCTTTATAAATCAGTTTTTGAAAGGGTAGGTTTATTCGATCGGCAATTTGAAAAACAACGTATGGGTGATGGGGAGTTTGGATTACGCGTGTATTTGGAAGGTATTCGAAGTGTTTCGAATCCTTTGGCATCCTGTGTAGATGTAAAAGCAAGTATTGGAGGATTAAGAGAAATGGGAAGTTGGGATGCATTCCGTACAAAAAAATGGTTTTCACCAAGACCTATTCCAAGTGTATTGTATTTATACAGAAGTTACTTTGGACGGCAAGCAGCTATCTGGGCTTTGTTTAGAACTGTCCCATTATCTATTATGCCTTATCAGTTTAAAAAGAATAAGCCGATGTTAGTTGTAGGACTTTTTTTATGTGTTTTATTAACGCCTTTGGTATGTTTTCAGGTTTGGAAGAGTTGGCGTTTGGCTAGTGTGAAATTGGAGGAAGGGGCTTTGATAGAGGAATTGACGATTGACGATTGATAATGGATAATTAACAATTAATGATGAATAATTAAGAATGCACAATGGGACACGTCTTTACTAGGACAGCGGACGAAATAAACTGTTTTTAATATATAGGTTGTTTCATGAGATTGCTTCACTGCGTTCGCAATGACAGTGAGGGTATGTTGTGAATGAGATTGCCACGTTGCTCGTGCCTCAGGTCTCGCAATGACAGAAAGAAAATAATTTAGAATGAAGATCAAGCACATACTCATAGTAACTTCTGAATTTCCTCCACAGCCTGGTGGGATAGGGAATCATGCTTATTATTTAGCGTTGTATTTGTATAAAAACGATTATACGGTGACTGTGATTGCGGATCAGCGCGATGTAATTAATGTTGAGGAACTTGCTTTTGATGCTAATCTGCCTTTTAGAGTAGAACGCATTGCTTTAAAAACGCCACGATTAGGCATGTATTTTAATCGTGTAGTTAAAACCATGAACGCTTTTAAAAAAGCAGACTATGTGATTGCAACGGGGAAATTTTCGCTTTGGAATGTTGCTTTTTGTTCGAGATTTTACAATCGTAAAACATTGGCTGTGATTCATGGGACAGAAGTGAATTTTAAAAATGGGTATTTAAAAAAAGCTGTGGATTTGGCTTTAAATCGATTTGGTACTATAGTCGCTGTTTCTAATTACACTAGTCAATTGGTAAGTCATCTAGAAAAAGACGTTACTGTTATTCCAAACGGTATTGAGATAGCCCAATGGGAAGCAGAAGGTTTAACTCCAGCACGTCTAAAGGGGTATCCTGTGTTAACAACCGTAGGTCGGGTGAGTACACGAAAAGGACAGTTACAAGTGATTAGCCATTTACCCGAATTGATAAAAACATTTCCAGATGTACACTATCATTGTATCGGTATTCCTACAGAAGCTGATGCTTTTATGGCTCAGGCTAAAAGCCTTAGTGTCGATTCATATATTACATTTCATGGGGTAGTAGATGCTAAGATTTTAAAGGAGATGCTTATGGCTACTGATGTTTTTGTGATGTTAAGTACCGAAAGCACCACCGGAGATGTGGAAGGTTTTGGGATTGCCATTTTAGAAGCTAATGCTTTAGGGATTCCTAGTATTGGTTCTAAAGACTGTGGGATTGAAGACGCTATTTTAGATGGTAAATCAGGTTTTTTAATAGAACGTGATAACACATTAGCATTTGAAGCTGCTTTATTTGGTATTTTAGAACATCCAGAAGTTTTTAAAAAAGAAGCTGTGTCATGGGCTAAAACGCATTCTTGGAATGCTATTATTAAACGTTATATAAAGGTTATTGCATCCTAATTTATGAAACTTGCTATTATTTCGCATACCGAACATTATACAAACTCAGACGGACAAATTGTGGGTTGGGGACCAACTATTTCAGAATTGAATCATTTGCTAGATGTTTTTGATACTATTTATCACGTCGCCATGTATCATGACATCGAGGCACCACCTAGCGCATTACCTTATGTGTCTGATCGTATTATTTTTGTTCCTTTGCCCGCTCTGGGCGGTCAAACTCTAGGGGCTAAATTACAATTGCTATGGAAATCTCCAAAAGTGATACAAATTATCCATACAACACTAAAGCAAGTTGATTATTTTCAATTTCGTGGGCCGACAGGCATTGGGGTGTATGTTATTCCTTTTTTAACACTATGTATACACACACCTGGATGGTTTAAATATGCAGGGAATTGGAATCAGGACAAGCCACCAATAGGCTATCGATTGCAACGTTGGATGTTAAAAAAGCAATCGCGAACAGTAACGATTAACGGAAGCTGGAAGCATCAGCCAGAACATTGTTTAACATTTGAGAATCCCTGTCTAACTGATGCGGAATTAATAGAAGGGGCTAAATTAGGAAGCCAAAAGGTTATTTCCGGTGAATTGACGTGTTGTTTTGTGGGACGTTTAGAAAAGCCAAAGGGAGTAGAACGTCTTATAAAAGGGATTTCTGGTTTAAAAGCGGTTGAGAAACAACGGATTAAAGCTGTACACCTTGTAGGTGATGGTCCTGATAAAGCTTATTTTAAAACCTTAGCCGAAGCCTCTGGGGTACATTTTGTGTTTCATGGGTTTTTATCTCGTGCAGACGTTTTTAATATTTATAAAAAAAGTCAAGTGTTCTTAATGCCTACTACGGCCTCTGAAGGGTTCCCAAAAGTGATAGCAGAAGCCATGAACTATGGATGTATACCAGTCGTTTCAGATATTTCTTCAATAGGACAATATATTATAAATCTTCAAACCGGAATATGTTTAGAAGCCGTGACGCCCTTAGGGGTTCAAAGTGCTATGCGCGCACTTTTAAAAATGACAGACGCAGAGTTTAATAAACAATTGGTGAATCAAAGAACTCTTGTGGGTACATTTAGCTTTAATTATTATAATCATCGTATAGAATCAGAAATAATCACTAATATATAATTCCTGTACCACTGAATAATTTATATATAGCTGCTTTTTTTGTCATATATTTTAGTTATCCGTTATTATAATAACAAGATTTTAATAAAATAGTTACAACTATTTTATTAATTAAAATTAATCTTTCTAATAAAAAATAAATTGATATTTTTATCCAAATTAATATTGCTATGTATTGATGCTACTTAAAAAACTACGCTGGACTTTAAAGAGGCATCCTTTTCTATATACGTCAAGGTTTAGATTGTTATCTCAAAACTCTAATGCCAACGCCATCTCTGAGTTGTCTTACAATGATTGGAATACAAAAGCAGATATTCCTGATTATTTTAATAAGATTAACTCTAAAATTTTTTCGGAAGGTAAACCTAATTCTGAATTAGAATTTGCCATTCAATTATCGGTTTGGTTGTGTGCGCATACTAAAGTGGGCCCAGGGTTAAGTGAATCTTCTGCAAAAGCTTTGGAAACGATGCTTTATGGTAGCGGAGGGGTTTGTAGTGATATGGCACAAATTTTCAATAATTTTTGTGTTATAAATGATGTTAAAGTGAGAGAATGGGGAACCACAAGTGCACCATTTAATACAGGTAATGGGGGCCATTCTTTTAACGAGGTGTATGTCACTAAATTAAAAAAATGGGTGTTTATTGATCCGTCTTGGGGGATGTTACTTTATAATGCTCAAGATGAACCTGTCTCTGTTTTAGAATTGTTTGAATTAGCTAGGTCAGGTGCCACTGTGAAAAACTATTGCTTTATAGATGGTAAAACTATAGATGAAGCGCCTTTGATGAAAAATTATTTGAATACAGATATTACGCCATTTTTAATTTGTAACTATCATAACAAAACTTATGATTACTACCTAGAGCGGGGTAGACCTCACATTCCCGTTTTTATTATACATTTTATGGTGTATGTTACAGGTAAAAGTTACCATTATAAATTCCCTATAGACGATTATAAAAATATATTCTTATAGATTATTGCTATACTCAATTTAGTTAAATCTCTATTTTATACTAACTTGCGGGTCATCTTAAACTTATTATAAAGAACATTGAAAACCGATATCAACTACATTAGTGCCATAGCGTTGCATGCCGCATTAGGAATGTTGATTTATTTTAATGAAAGTCTTGCTAAACTATACTTTTTTGGCGCCCTTTTTTACTTTTTGTACCGGGTTATCATGTCTGCTACTTCCCAAAAAAATATTGAGGTTTTAAAAGCTTGTGCGTATTTCGTGGGGTTAGAGGTGTTAATGCGTACCACTAAAGGTTCCATTTCGTATGAAGCTTCGAAGTATTTGGTCATTTTGTTTATGCTAATCGGGATGTTTTATAAAGGCATCTCAGGAAAAGCCTATCCTTATTTTATATATTTATTGTGTTTAGTGCCTTCTATTTTTATTGCAAGTACGACTTTAAGTTTTGATGCCAACTTTAGAAAAAATATTGCTTTTGTGTTAAGTGGACCTATCTGTTTAGGTGTTGCAGCTATGTATTGTTACGATAAAAAAATAAAATTAAAGGAGATCCATACGGTGTTGTTGTATATTTTATTGCCACTTATAGTCCATGTAAGTTATAATTTTTTTTATACACCAGATTTAAAAGAAATTATTTCAAGTACGGCATCAAATAAAGACGCAGCTGGAGGTTTTGGGGCAAATCAAGTGTCGACCGTTTTTGGCTTAGGTATGTTTATATTAGCCGTTCGTTTTTTTATGACATCCCCTAATAAGGGATTAAAGATAGTTAATATCAGTCTATTTATTATTATGAGTTTTAGAGCTTTGGTGACTTTAAGTCGTGGTGGTATTTTCGCTGCTATTATTGGTTTGATTGCCTTTATAGTCATTTATTATAGATTGATAAATAAGCGTAGAAAAAACGAACTTATATTATTATTAGGACTGTTTTGTGTGGGGGTTTTTGCTTCTTTAATTTATGCTTCCATACAGACGAATGGAATGTTGTATAAGCGCTATAGTAATGAAGATGCTTTAGGTCGAGAAAAAGGAGATATAAGTACAGGGCGTACAGACTTATTTTTAGATGAAATTGATGGATTTATATCTAACCCATTTACAGGTGTTGGTTCGAGTCGGGTTAAAGATCAACGGATAGAAAACACAGGTCAAGTTACGATATCTCATAATGAAGTGAGTCGGACTTTAGCAGAACATGGTATATTTGGAGTTATTGTATTAATTATTTTAATTTTTAAACCTTTAATTTATCGTTCTCAAAATAAGAGTAATGTGTTTTTTTATGCCTTTCTATGCCTTTGGTTTGCAACAATTAACCACTCTGGAATGCGTATTGCGATGCCTGCATTTATGTATGGATTGGCTTTATTAAATGTAACTGATGAAAAAAAACGTCCTCTACCTAGGAAACAACTTATCGAGCAGTAAAACAAACGTGTCTTATATGAAAGGCTTAACGCAAGCCTTGGAGAGAGATGGGGTTACTGTGGTTTGTAAGTCGGCTATACAGAATAAACTAGGACGTATTATAGATATGGTTAAAGGTGTTTTTATACATGGACACCGTATGGATGTTGCCTTAATAGACACCTATAGTACTCAGAACTTTTATTATGCCGTGGTTGTGAGTCTGTGTTGTAGGCTTATTGGTTTACCTTATGTTCCTGTTTTACATGGGGGGAATTTACCACATCGTTTGGAACATAGTCCGAGATTGAGTCGTTTTCTGTTTAAACCTGCTAAGGTTTTGGTATCTCCGTCGTTGTATCTAAAAGGAGCTTTTGTTAAACATGGGTTTGACAATGTGGTTTATATTCCGAATAGTTTGCAGTTGCAGAACTATACGTTTCTTCCAAGAAAATTAGATACGATTCGTTTATTGTGGGTGAGGTCTTTTTCTGAAATTTATAATCCGTGTCTAGCTGTCGATATTTTAAAAATATTGCAAGATTTAGGGTATGACGCTACGTTATGTATGGCAGGGCCTGATACGGATGGTTCCCTTGCTAAAGTACAAGCCCATGCTAAAGCTTTGGGCGTAGACCTTCTAACACCTGGGAAACTTAGCAAAACGGAATGGACAACGCTTGCTCGAGATTATAACGTATTTATAAATACTACGAATTTCGATAATATGCCTGTCAGTGTGATTGAAGCTATGGCTTTGGGCTTGCCTATAGTGTCCACCAATGTCGGTGGGATGCCTTTTTTGATAGATGATGGTGTTGATGGTGTTTTGGTACCACCAAATGATGCTGAGGCTTTTGTGGCGGCTATTTTAGGGTTGAGGTTGGATTCTGAGCAAACTAAAACTATGGTTTTGAAGGCTCGTGAGAAGGTTGAGGGGTTTGATTGGGAGGTTGTTAAGGCGTTGTGGTTGGAGGTTTTGGAGTAGGGGTGTTGGTTGTGGGTTATCTGTTGGCGGTTGTTGGTTATCTGTTCTGGGTTTTTTGTTGTCGGTTTTCTGTTTTTGGTTCTGAGTTTATTTCATGAGATTTTTCATTTCGTTGGGCTTAGTTCTGAATGAGAGGTGGGTTTGTGTTTTGAGGTCAGATGTCATTCTGAGGTTAGGAGGACTCTAATTTTTATTGTTAATATAAACCTGAACTGATTTTAAAATAATCCGTTTGGGATTTTGATTTTATGGATTTATTGTTTTTTACCATTTACTAGTTTTTACATGTTGATTTGTATTTGTTTAAGATGTTTTTGAGTGTTTGTGTAGAGCTTGTAACATGATAATTATCATAGTTTTTTTTAGGCATTTGTTCTACCTTAATAGGAGTTGAAACTGAATGTTCATTAAAATATATAATTATGAAAGCTAAGAAAAACCCGGATTTAGAGATTGGGAGAAATAGCAATATATATTTTGCTATTGGGTTAAATTTAATGTTGTTTTTTACGTGGCAAGGCCTCGAATATAGAACTTTTGAAACCGAAATAGATCCTATTGAAATTCTTGATATTTCATCTGATTTTCAAGAAGACATACCCGTAACCAAGTTTAGTATCCCCTTACCACCGCCCATTACAGTAAGTACCACTATAAAGGTTGTAGAGTCTATTGCCGAAATAGAAGAGACTGTAATCGAGAGTACGGAATCGTCTCAAGAGGTTGCTGTATTAGCACCTGCTCCTGTTATAGAAGTGAATGAGGTTCAAGTGGAAGAGGTTGAAGAAGATGTGGAAGTTCCTTTTGCAGTGATAGAAAATATTCCCGTTTTTCCCGGATGCGAAGGACTCTCTAACCAAAAAGCTAAGGCTTGTTTTCAACAAAAAATGATTGAACATATAAAAAATCACTTTAATTATCCACAAGATGCTTTAGATTTAGGGATACAGGGGCGTGTTTCTGTGATGTTTATTATAGATGAAAATGGAAATGTTATTGGAATAAAATCTAGAGGGCCAGATAAAATTTTAGAAAGAGAAGCCGAGCGTATTGTGCGTATTTTACCTAGAATGTCGCCAGGGTTGCAACGTGGTAGACCAGTGAAGGTGTCTTATGCATTACCGATATTCTTTAAATATAAAGAGTAGTTATTTATTACAGTTATGATAGATAAATATTAGAACACGCGTAGTGTTGTATTCTGATATTTATCTATCATTGTTGTTTATGGTATTCGTTATTTTGTTTTTAGGAATTTCTAAATTGTTCTAAAGTTCAATCGTGTCCTAAATAATATTATATGTTCATTTTTTTCATTGATAAAAAAATCCTTCGGCTTCGCTCTGGATAAACCAAGCCAAAAAAAATCTAGGCTTACGAACTTTTATCTAAATTTTTCGTTCACTATCTAAATTTAAAGAACACGCTACTGAAAATTTAGACAAATAGTTACATTCGTTTAGCTCAAACAGCTTTAAATTTTACGATACTTTCTCTTCAAATTTTACGATAAATTTTCGATAGGCCATTCAAAAAAACAAAATTCAACTTATATAGAAAAAGTACCCCCCTAAGTACAACTAACTTTATAAAGTCAGCAGTGGTAAATCTTTGTAGAAAAAGAGAGTAATCGTTTAGGACGCTATTGTTTAAAGTTCTTGATTTCCGCAATGTCTCACTATTTTGAGTCTTTTTTTACTAATGAAATCTTTTCGAAATGATGGTTTTAATTGTTTTTTGAATTTTTAATATTGAAAAGTTTAATTTTACTATCCATTACTACTTGTCGGGATTATTAACCATACATCGATTGCTGATAGTTAGGATGGTTTTACAAATCTTATTCTTATATATTTACTTTGTAATTGCTATTATTCCATGCCAAAATTCAAAATATCTTTCAATATCTCCGAACGAAAGATTTTATTACGTATTGTAGATATCTGTATCGTTTTAGCTGTATTATATGGGTTGAGTTCATATTTTGATTTTGATTATTTCAAAATATCAAATGAAAATTGGCCTTGGTTGATTGTATTGGTTATTTATATTTCGATTTTTGGAACTGTTTTTGAAATTTATGATTTACAAAAATCTAGCACTTTTCAGTCCACTTTACCTAATGTATTTATGACAGCATTGGTGGTGGTTTGTTTTTATTTAATGACACCTTTTTTCACTCCCTTTCTTCCAGATAAACGTATACAAATTCTATTTTTCTTTTTAGGGATTCTTGGCGGTATATTGTTTTGGAGGGCTTTGTATATCACTTTAATTTCTAGTCCGCGTTTTTATAAACATGTGCTTTTAGTAGGAGAACCTCAGCATATCGATGAGATTGTTTCGTCTTTTAAGGCGGTAGACCCTAATTATAATATTGTTGGATTTATTAATTGTGAACCAGAGAACACATCTGTAACCTGTCTAACAACAGCTTATAAAGCAGCAGATCTTAATCGGATTATTAAGGACAATAATGTGTCTGAGATTATTGTAGCCACCTATAATTCTGAATTAATTACACCCGATTTATATCAAGAATTGATGTCGTTATTGGAACGTGGTTTTCCGATTAAAGAGTACACTCAAGCTTTCGAGGAGATGACGTATAGAATACCTGTTCACTATTTGGGGAAAGATTTTTATAAGTATTTTCCGTTCAATCGGAATAATCATAATAAATTATACATGCTTCAGCGGTGGATTCTCGATATGATTTTTTCTATTTCAGGATGTATAATTGGTGTTTTGCTTCTGCCGTTTGTACTCTTGGGGAATATTATTGGAAATCGCGGACCGTTGTTTTACAGTCAGGAACGGGTAGGGGAGCATGGAAAATTATTTTCGATACTAAAATTCCGAACTATGGTGGTTGATGCTGAAAAAAATGGAGCAGTTTGGGCTTCTAAAAATGATGCACGGATTACCCTTTTTGGAAAATTTCTTAGACGCTCTCGAATTGATGAAATTCCGCAATGTTTTAATATACTGAAAGGTGAAATGAGTCTTATTGGCCCGCGACCAGAACGTCCTAAGTTTGTAAAGGAATTGGCTGAGGTGATTCCGTTTTATGAAGCACGCCACATGATTAAACCTGGCATTACTGGATGGGCACAAGTTAAGGTTCGATATGGCGAATCGGTTTCTGATAGCCTTATGAAATTGCAATACGATTTATTCTACATTAAACATCGTAGTTTCTTCTTAGATTTAAATGTGATTGTAAAAACGGTTAGTACTGTTATCTTTTTTAGAGGGCAGTAGAAAGGGGGGGAAGGTTGTTAGTTGACTGTTGACTGTTATCAGTTATCAGTTGAGGGTTCTCTGTTGTTGTTTAAATTGAAAAGATTCTTCACTTCGTTCTGAATGATAGGCTGGCTTGATGGTTTTGGCTATTGTGTATTGTTTGTTAAGAGATCATGTCACTTCGAGTGAATTTGTGGAGCGGAGTGGAACACATTTGTATCGAGAAGTTTGGTTGTTAACGGTTCTCGATACACCTCCTGCGTCGGCACTCGAACTGACATACGTTTGTTTTAGATTTATGTTGTGGCTTGTCGGTTTTGGCTTTCGTGTGTTGTTTGTTAACAGATCATGTCACTTCGAGTGAATTTGTGGCGCGGAGTGGAACACATTTGTATCGAGAAGTTTGGTTGTTAACGGTTCTCGATACACCTTCTTCGTCGGCACTCGAACTGACATACGTTTGTTTTAGATTTATGTTGTGGCTTGTTGGTTATCAGTTTTCAGTTGAGGGTTCTCTGTTGTTGTTTTAATTGAAAAGATTCTTCACTTCGTTCTGAATGATAGGCTGGCTTGATGGTTTTGGCTATCGTGTGTTGTTTGTTAACAGATCATGTCACTTCGAGTGAATTTGTGGAGCGGAGTGGAACACATTTGTATCGAGAAGTATTGGTTGGTGTAGGTTCTCGATACACCTCCTGCGTCGGCACATGAACTGACGTACGGTTTTTACTAAATATTTGGTTTTACTTTTAATCATTTTTGGTTCTTGGCCACGTCATGCCGGGCTTGTTCCGGTATCTCACTCGAGTAGGGAAAATAGTTTAAAGTTTGAAAATGCCAAAAAACTAAGGTTGGTACATATTCTAGATACATGATGTCACTTCGAGTGAATTTGTGGAGCAGAGCGGTACACATTTGTATCGAGAAGTTTGGTTGGTAAAGGTTCTCGATACACCTCCTGCGTCGGCACTCGAACTGACATACGGTTGTTTTAGATTTATGTTGTGGCTTGATGGTTTTGGCTATCGTGTGTTGTTTGTTAACAGATCATGTCACTTCGAGTGAATTTGTGGAGCGGAGTGGAACACATTTTTATCGAGAAGTTGTTATTGGTGTAGGTTCTCGATACACCTTCTTCGTCGGCACTCGAACTGACATACGGTTATTTTAGATTTATGTTGTGGCTTGTTGGTTTTGGCTATCATGTGTTGTTTGTTAACAGATCATGTCACTTCGAGTGAATTTGTGGAGCGGAGCGGAACAAGTTTGTATCGAGAAGTTGTTATTGATGTAGGTTCTCGATACACCTTCTTTGTCGGTACTCGAACTGACATACGGTTGTTTTAGATTTATGTTGTGGCTTGACGGTTTTGGCTATCGTGTGTTGTTTGTTAACAGATCATGTCACTTCGAGTGAATTTGTGGAGCAGCGCGGAACACATTTTTATCGAGAAGTTGTTATTGGTGTAGGTTCTCGATACACCTCCTGCGTCGGTACCCGAACTGACATACGGTTGTTTTAGATTTATGTTGTGGCTTGATGGTTTTGGCTATCGTGTGCTGTTTGTTAACAGATCATGTCACTTCGAGTGAATTTGTGGAGCAGAGCGGTACACATTTGTATCGAGAAGTTTGGTTGGTAAAGGTTCTCGATACACCTTCTTCGTCGGTACTCGAACTGACGTACGGTTTTACTAAATATTTGGTTTTACTTTTAATCATTTTTGGTTCTTGGCCACGTCATGCCGGGCTTGTTCCTGTATCTCACTCGGGTAGGGAAACTAGTTTAAAGTTTGGAAATGCCAAAAAACTAAGGTTGGTACATATTCTAGATACATGATGTCACTTCGAGTGAATTTGTGGAGCGGAGTGGAACACATTTTTATCGAGAAGTTTGGTTGTTAAAGGTTCTCGATACACCTTCTTCGTCGGCACTCGAACTGACATACGTTTGTTTTAGATTTATGTTGTGGCTTGTTGGTTATCAGTTGGCAGTTGTCTGTTGTCTGTTGACTGTTTTGTTTTAATTGAAAAGATTCTTCATTTTGTTCTGAATGATAGGCTGGCTTGATGGTTTTGGCTATCGTGTGTTGTTTGTTAACAGATCATGTAACTTCGAGTGAATTTGTGGAGAGAAGCGAAATACATTTGTATCGAGAAGTATTGGCTGGTATAGGTTCTCGATACACCTACTTCATCGGTACTCGAACTGACGTATGTTTGTTTTAGATTTATGTTGTGGCTTGTTGGTTATCAGTTGGCAGTTGGCAGTTGAGGGTTCTCTGTTGTTGTTTGTTAACAGATCATGTCACTTCGAGTGAATTTGTGGAGCGGAGTGGAACACATTTTTATCGAGAAGTTGTTATTGGTGTAGGTTCTCGATACACCTCCTGCGTCGGCACTCGAACTGACATATGGTTGTTTTAGATTTATGTTGTGGCTTGTTGGTTATCAGTTGGCAGTTTTAAGTTGAGAGTTCTCTGTTGTTGTTTTAATTGAAAAGATTCTTCACTTCGTTCTGAATGATAGGCTGGCTTGATGGTTTTGGCTATCGTGTGTTGTTTGTTAACAGATCATGTCACTTCGAGTGAATTTGTGGAGCGAAGCGGAACACATTTTTATCGAGAAGTTTGGTTGTTAACGGTTCTCGATACACCTTCTTCGTCGGCACTCGAACTGACGTACGTTTATTTTAGATTTATGTTGTGGCTTGTTGGTTTTGGCTATCATGTGTTGTTTGTTAACAGATCATGTCACTTCGAGTGAATTTGTGGAGCGGAGCGGAACAAGTTTGTATCGAGAAGTTGTTA
>NZ_JAWQUN010000029.1:0-46224 GCF_033447105.1 Formosa sejongensis | reverse complement strand
TGCAATTGATTTATACAATGAAGTAAGATTACATTTATCTTTAGATTATAAAACACCCAATATGGTATATAAATTATCAGCTTAATTCAATTTTAACCTGTAGCCATATTTCAGGATAAGACATAACTCGAACTTACGGAAATTTAAACGTTTAGCATCGGGAATAAAAGTGCGGATATCTACTAGATTTAGTATGGGTCTGTTATTAAAAAGACCCTATAAGCTTTTCGATTTAAATCGTGTGAGAGTTCCACTATCAAATACGAATAAATTCGCATAAAAGCTTGGTTAAGGTAGTGATTTAATTTTAGAAAGTCAAATTTGATAAATCACTATCTGCAAATACTAAATCTAGTGGATGAGCTGATTTCATAGGGTTTCCCGAGCTTTAAGATTGACGCATTCTTATCAGTCCTGTTTGATAAAAATGATAAATCATAAACCGCAAAACATTTAAAAGTGATTTTATGTAGCGTTCTAGTGACAAAGTAATTAACACACCAAAGTCGGTTAAAGACAAATTAATTACTGCAGTTACAACACCATATATACTTCATTTTTGTCCAGTACTAATTCAATTTTTTTGTTTAAATTGAATGCCAGTATTTACTTGCAAAGTAAATCGCTAAATCAAAAACGAAGCATATGCACAACTTAAAAAAACTACCTGAAATAACATCTTAAAAAAAAAATTATGAATCAAAATCAAATCGACGAATTAAAAAGATTAGCTGAACAAAAAGCGAAGGCAACTAAAAATAGTAAAATAGAATCGGAAGAACTAATTGCCAAAATGCAAGCTGATGAAAAAACATTCAAATCAAATTTTTTAGGACTTCAAAATACTGTTTTTATACCATCATTCAAGGAAGGCGAAAAAGCGTTGAAATCTGTAGGCAAACTTGAATATAACTCTAATCAGACAACAAAAGAATTTAAAGAACAAATTAAACATTTCGTAAAAATTTCATATTTGCAGAAAGGAATGAATAATAAAAGTTTGGAGAAATATATTTATTTTGAGGGACTTCCAAGTAATTCAATTGTGAAAGTTACAGAAAGACTAAAAACTGGAAATAGTGCAACGAATGATGATATTGGAGAATTTAATTTGACCGAGTTAGATAAGAGTAAAATAGAAGAGTTGATTTTTGCATTTATTAAGAAAGTTATGTAAAAAAAGCTATGCATAACAAAGTACTGTGGTAAAAAACAAGTAAAATCTACTTAATTTTTCAGTAAAGTACTTCTATAAGAATCTTCATAAATCAATCCTGATTTTGCTATCGCAAAGGCCTGTTTTAGGAGCTTATTGCACACAGCTATTAATGCTAACTTTTTACTCTTTCCTTTGGCAACTATACGCTCATAAATATCTCGGCAAGCTTTGTTGTATTTACATGCATTAAAGCTGCACATAAATAACAGATTGCGTAGTTTCTGATTACCTATTTTACTAATTCGGGGTCGTCTATTTATACTACTTCCACTTTTTCTTATTACAGGTGTTAATCCTGCGTAACTACATAATTCACTTCCGCTTCTAAAACGATCAAACCCATCGGTTAACACCAATAGCATAACCGCTGTTTTGTTTCCTATTCCTGGAATGGTTTTTACGCGAGTTAATAGATTTTGGTACTCTTGTTTTACTAAGACTAATAGTTTGTCTTCTAAAGTTTTTAGCTCTTTCTGAACGTGTTTTAAACTTCGTTTTAAGGAACTGACTACTACTTTACTTGGATTGCCTAAAACAGTTTCTCCATGTATTTTATTTTTCAACATAGAGCTCTGTTTTGTATATACAGAAAGGAGTCTAGTCATTTGTAGACACTCCGTTTGAACTTTTGAGTTTCCTTGCCACAGTTTTAATTCTACCTGTTTTGCATACTCACAAATCAACTTAGAGTCACTTTTGTCTGTCTTGATTTTAGACAATTTCATTTGTATAAACCGTTTTACTGCTAATGGATTTTCTACAGATACTTTGATGCCTGACTCTAGTAAAAAATAAGCCAATTGGTAGTGATAATAGCCTGTTGCTTCCATCGCACAATGACTATCAATATCTAAGAATTTAATAAACTTACTGAAGCCTGAAGAGGTATTCTTAAACTGATAATAATTGCCATCAGAATCTGTAACATCGAATACTAAATGACTAATGTCTATTTATTCATGCGTTTAAATTTTTAGTATGAATTAATGATCTGCTTTGCAGTACAAAATATTTAATATCTTTATTCATAATAAATGTGTTTTTTGAAAGTACAACCTACGCGAGTTTGAATACTTCGACAAGCTCTGTACAGGCTATAAAATCGAGGTCTAAAAGCCTCATAGAACTGTACGAAATCTGTGTAGAAATCGAAAAGTGAGATTCTTGAATACCTTGTAAAAAAACATTAAAAGATGAACAAAAAGAGAGGGGATTTTCAATGTCGACGAGACCTGAAGTCTCAATACACAAAATAACCTTAATCCGTTCTTTTTATTCTTTCTGATTTGATACTTAATTTATAACTTATATTTGATAAGACTAACTTAAGATACACAAAAACGTTGTGTATCATAAAAAGCAAGAGCATATGAAAAATCTAAAATCCATAGCAAACGATTTTTATCACTCATTTTATGAAAAAAAATGGCATGGAGAGGATACCTTGATAAGAAATCTTTCCATTAAAGAAGCATATGAAGTTCAGGACTTAGTAACAAAAAAAAGAATTGAGTCTGGAGAAACTCTTGCAGGATTTAAGGTAGGGTGCACAAGTAGTCCGATTAGGAGGCAGTTTGGTCTAAGTGAGCCGATTAATGGAAGGCTATTTCACCCCCATACAACAGAAAATCAAATAAATATTGATTGGAGCAATTACATAAACTGTGCTATAGAACCAGAAATGGTCTTTAAAATCGGAAAAAAACTAGAAGGAAAAAACCTATCAGATAAGGATCTTATTAGTGCGATTGACTATATCAGCCCTGGAATTGAAATTCATGAATACAATTTTTGGATTAAACCACCGACCATTCAAGAATTAATTTGTTCTGGTGGCATTCATACTGGACTTATCATAGGAAACCAAAGAGTATCTCCTAGAAATCTACAATTCAAAGATGAGAATTTTGCTGTTTATAAGAATAATTCCTTCCTAATGTCTGCACCTTCTTCGGAGATTATGGGAGGTCCACTTCACTCTTTACGATGGTTGGTAAATTTTCTAACCGATAAAGGCTTGTCTTTAGAAAAAGGGAACTTGGTAATTCCGGGATCTCCTGTTGAACTCATAAACATTAATCAAGATGTTGAATTGAAAATTGTGATTGATAATGTAGGAAGTGTAATAGCAAATTTTAAGAAGGAATAATCGAAATAGACTTAAAAAAGAGTCGCCATGTCTTAATTGAATATGTCTTGATTAAAAATAACGCTACACGGTCGAGCGGATGGTTCCGCTATTAAATAACTATGTGCGCCTCTCACAGTTCTGCTGAAACTACCGTACCATTCGACAAGCTCTGGACAAGCAGGCAGCTACGGCGATTCACCAAATTGAAGTTTGCGTATTAATTATGTAATCTAATACCCATTTCTTTTACCCCTAGACCTTGTAATAGTAGTCTTTAGAATAGGGCTTTGAGCGACTGCCCAGCCTCGACAGACTTGATAAAGTCACTCAGTATAAAAGGTATGGTTTGAATTCACCTTGTTATTATACCGCTTTAATACTGAATAGGTTTTAGCAGGTGTAAAAGACATTTTTATTTAAACTTTGAGTGTGGCGATACTTTTAATTACCTAAAAGATATAGAACACATATGTTACATCTAACTTATATTTTGAGTGTGTAGCATATTATGTGTTATGTATTATTGTTGTACACCATTAAAAAACCTCTCAACTTCTATTTTATTATTTTAAACAAACCATAATACGCTTACCAATAGTATTTTATGAATTTAATTTAAAAATTTCGCAATAATACATTGCTTAACTATGTATTGTTACATATATTTACATAGTATTACAATGTATTAACCAAAACAATGTATTTTGAAGAATGAATTTTTAAACAAATGGAAATCGCAAGTTAAAAAAGGAACCCTTTCTTTTCTTGTCTTAAATGCCATAAGCAAAAAGGAGCTGTATGGCTACGAACTAATCGAAATTATTAAAAAGTCAACAGCTATTGAAATAGCAGAAGGTACTTTATATCCTCTAATGAATCGGTTGAAAAAAGAAGGATTAACCACTTCAAAGTGGGTTGAACAAGAGTCAGGCATACCTAGAAAATATTATGTACTTACTGAAGAAGGTAAAATCACTTTAAAACAAATGCGTACATATTGGAACGAATTACAAGAATCAATTATTAAAATCACAAACAATGAAATTTAAAAAAATAGAACTTAAAGATAAAAATGCTCAACGCGTTTATGACAACTATATTAATAGTATAAGAAATGTATTAAAACCCATTCTAGATTCAGACAGGCAAGAAGTGCTAATGGAATTTAATAGTCATATATATGAATCATTACAGAACAATAAATCTAAATTGGAAATAGATATTCTTTTAAATACTATAGAAAAATTAGGTTCGCCAGAAGTAGTACTAAAACCTTTAATCGCAGATAAGTTATTGGAAAGAGCAACAAAATCTTTCAATCCATTACAAATCTTAAAAGCACTATCACTCAACATAACAAATGGTGTGAGTTATATTATTTTCTTTTTGCTATACTTATCGTTAGGTTCTTTTATCTTTCTGATTTTCGCAAAACTATTTAATAGTAATGTAGGTATGTATTTCAAAGAAGGCAAATTTCAAGCTATAGGGTTTGTTAAAAACAATTCTGATTACCAAGAAGTATTAGGCTATTGGTTCATTCCTGTAATGATACTTTTAACTGCAACTCTATTTATTATAATAACTCTACTTTTAAAATTTAAAAAGGCAATCTCAAAAAAATAATAAACGGTGTACAGTCAAGTAGACGGCTCTGACTAAAGTAGCCAGAGAGCGCCTCTCCCAGTTCTGCTGAGTAAGGTCGAAGTACCAACGTACACGTCGCGAAGCTCTGGACAGGCCAAGCGGGTCTCGTAGTTGCCTACTGGCAAGCAACTACGGCGGTTCACCAAATTGAAGTTTGCGTATTAATAATGTAATCTAATACCCATTTCTTTTACCCCTAAACCTTGTAATAGTAGTCTTTAAAATAGGGTTTTGAGCGACTGCCTAGCCACGACAGGCTTAATTAAGACCGTCAGTATAATATGCATGTATTGAACTCACCTTGTTATTATACCGCTTTAATACTGAATAGGCTTTAGCAGGTGTAAAAGACATTTTTAAGTAAACTTTGAATGTGGCGATACTTTTAAATTAGACAAAAGATATAGAACACATATGTTACATATAACTTATATTTGAGTGTGTAGCATATTATGTGTTATGTATTATTGTTACCTACAAGCTCAAAAAAATGAACGATTTTACTGAAATATCAAATTTTTTCAAATCTGAGTATCAATTAAATCAAGATGGATTAGAGGAACTATTCTCATTATTTGAAATTAGAAAACACAAAAAAGGAAGTTTATTAATTCAAGCTCAATCTAAAGAGAAACAACTTCGATTTCTTAATAAAGGAATAGTAAGGGAATATTATTCAAACCAAGAAAAAGAAATCAATATTAACTTTTATGTAAAACCACAATTTATTTCTGATTTATTAACCTTTAGTCAAAATTCGAAGACCAACAAAAATCAAGAATGTCTTTCCGTTGCAGAAGTTTTAAGTATTGACAGAAAACCTTTTTTTGATTTATTAGAGAAATACCAATGTGGAAAATCCTTTGTTGAATCATCATTTCAAAAACTATTAAAACAAAAAGAAATGTTGGAGTTTAATAGAATTACCAAAACTCCAGAAGAACTATATAAAGAGTTATTCAATTACAAATCTGAATGGCTTCAATGTATTCCTCAATATCACATTGCCTCATATTTAAATATAACACCTGAAACACTAAGTCGTATTAGAAAACGCACTTCTTGATTTGAATCAATGAAAATGATAACGCTTTATTAGACTTTTGTATAACACTTAAAAAACATACAAAATGCTAAAAATTCATCATATAAGAAATGCAACTATGATTTTGGAAACAGAAAAAGATGTAATTTTAATTGACCCAATGTTAGGAGATATTGGTATTATGCCTTCTTTCACATTATTCAGACATAAAGCAAGAAAAAATCCAACTGTTGCTTTGCCTAATACTATAGAATCTATATTAAATAAAGTTACTCATTGCATAATCACACATCAACATCCAGACCATATAGATAAAGCTGGAGTTCAATTTTTGAAGAAAAATAATATTCCTGTTACTTGCAGTACTAAAGATAAAATAGCTTTTTCCAAAAGTGGCTTAAATATTATTCAAACATTAAAATATTGGGAAAAACAAGATTTTTTAGGAGGGACTATTGAGGGGATTCTTGCAAAACACGGTTATGGTTTTGTTTCTAAACCTATGGGAAACGTAATTGGGTTTTATATAAAATTACCTAAACAAAAATCTATTTATTTGAGTTCTGACACAATTTATACAGATTCAGTCGATAAAGTTCTAAAGAATTACAAACCTGACATTAGTGTTTTAGCCTGTGGAACCGCTCAATTTGACTTATTCAAACAACTTATTATGGATATTGATGATATTTTAAAGTTTGTTAAAAACTCATCAGGAAAAGTAATTGCTAATCATATGGAATCTTTAAACCATTGTCCTTTAACTCGAAAAAAATTAAGAGAAATATTAATTGAGAATGATTTAATCAATAAAGTTCTCATTCCAGAAGATGGAGATGTTATGGAAATAGCCATTAGGTAATCGCGTAGACGGCTCTGACTAAAGTAGCCAGAGTGCGCCTCTCACAGTTCTACTTATACAACCGTACCCTTCGACAAGCTCTGGACAAGCCAAGCAGGTCTCGTACCTGCCTACCACCAGGCAGGTACGGAGGTTCACCAAATTGAACTTTGCTTATTATTAATGTAATCTAAAACCCTTTTCGTTTACCCCTAGACTTTTTAATAGCAGTCTATAAAATGGAGCTTTGAGCAACTGCGTTGCCTCCCATTCTTGTTCTACTCCAAGCATATGTTTGTCCAGCTTCTATTGCTAGCTGAATTAGGTTTTTAACTTTTGCGTAGAGGTTAGTTAAACGGTAGTTAGTCAACCTTCTTTGGCAGACTTGATTAAGTCGCTCAGTATAAACATGCATGTATTGAATTCACCTTGTTATTATACCGCTTTATTGCTTAATAGGCTTTAATCACATAAAAGATATAGAGCACATATGTTACATATAACTTATATTTGGGTGTATATAGCATAAATGTGTTATGTATAATTGTTGTGTGTAATTTGAAAAAAAACAGAATATGTTTAGATATATCATCAGAAGAAATGGTAAATATGGATTCATTAATGAAAACGGAGAAGAAGTAATTAAACCTGTATTTGAAAGGGTTTCTGAATTTAATGAAGGTCTTGCTTGGGCAGTAATTGAAAAAAATGAAAAGTGGTTTTCAGGATTTATAAATGAAAACGGAGAATGGCAAATTGAACCTACTTTTTCTGGTTATGGCTGGTCTATGTCTGAAACAAGTCTTTTTTCTGAAGGACTGGCTCCTATTCAATCTGACAACAAAAAAATGATGTATATCAATAGGCTTGGAGACCCTGTAACCGATCCTATTTACGATCAAGCATTTCATTTTTCGGAAAACCGAGCACTTGTATCTATAAATGGGTTATTTGGCTTTATAGATGAGCTAGGCAATCAAGTTATAAATTGTCAATATGGCATAAATCAAGCTTTTGAATATAATAGTAGGTTTTCAGAAGGACTCGCAATGGTTCGTTTTAATATTGGTGACGACGGACTTGAGAGTGAAAATAATTATGGATACATAAACAAAAGTGGAGAGGTTGTTTTTGAACCTGAAAATTATTATGGGAACGCATTTTCAGAAGGATTTGCAATGGTAAAAGACGGTTTCGATTATTATTTTATCAATTTGGAAGGAGAAATTCCATTTGAAAAAACATCCCAAGTAGCAACGATGTTTTCAGAAGGGCTAGCGAATATTTATGATAATGAAACTGAAAGTTATGGTTTTATAAACACAAGCGGTGAATGGAGTATTGAACCAAAATTTAAAGAAAGTTTGAGGTTTTCGGATGGTTTAGCTTGCGTGAAAAGACTTGGCATGAAAACCAAAGGATTCATAGACAAAAAAGGACAAATAGTAATTTCTGAAAAGTTTAAAACAGCTTTGCCTTTTAAAAATGGGCTTGCCTATGTTGAACAGGGAAAACAAAAGGGATATATCAATAAGTTGGGTGAATTTATATGGCAATCAAAATAATGCTATTCTTAACGATTAAAAAACCTAGTAACAACGTAGCACCAAGTAAGATGCTACGCGTGTTATACTAAACGTTAGCCCACTTTTTGACTGTAGAACAACTTGAAGTAACCAATCGCAAAACTCAAATTGTTGTATTAAGCACCTATACTATGATGGAAATAAAGAAGATTATTGATAACGGAGAATTGAATAACCTGAAAGAAAAAGTAAACAATGGCTTTGACCTTACACTGCTTCTTGAAGATGATTCAACAATCCTTCATTATGCTGCAAACCAAGGGCAAGATGATATTATTAGTTATCTTCGTGATCATGGCTTAGATATCGAAGCAGAATCCAAATAACAAGTTCGACCTTTGCAAATGGCTGTTGACGCAGAACGTATTTCTACAGTCAAACTACTACTTCATAGAGGTGCCAATATTTACGCACCATCACAAAATAATTATCAGGTTATTCACACCTCTTGTTTTTATAATCAACCTGAAATTCTACAATACCTAATTACTCATGGAGCAGATGTCAATGCAAAGTTTGAAGGCGGAGGAAGTGCTTTAAATATTGCTATAGAGTATGGACATCTCCAACTGGTAGAACTACTCATTGCAAATGGAGCCGATGTAAACAATACTGATGAGACTTTATTCACACCTCTTTTTTATGCTGCAAAATACAATCAAGGAGAATTTTTTAAATTACTCATCAATCATGGAGCAGATACAACCCACCTACTCTCCGATGGGATGAGTCTCCTAATGTACTGTGTTAAAAAAGGTAGCGACAATTGCGTAAAGTCACTTATTGAGACTGGTTATGACTACCGACAAGAAGTTAATAGTGAGAGTCCTTTACATATTGCAGCCATTGAAGGCTATGGATATGTGCTTGAAATGACCGCCAAGGCCGGAGTAGATATTAATTTTAAAGACAGCAAGGGAAAAACAATGCTTGACTATTGCTTTGAGCATGACAATTCCTTTGCGGAAAAACACTTATAAAACAAGGTGCTACACTGTCTAATGAACAGCATATAGCTGCGGTAAAATTTGGTCACTATGAATCATTAGTTGAAGTAGCTAACAATCAACCCGACACGATATTTAATGATGGTAGCTCTCTTCTACACCTCCTTGTTGACGAAGGAGAGAATGAGCTGATTGAAACAGTGCTTCAAAAGTCAACAAAAACAATAAATATTCAGAATAAAAAAGGAGATACCGCGCTTCATATTGCCACCTATGCTTACGATCAAACACCAATTAAGCTACTCATTGAAGCTGGTGCAGACTTATACCTACTTAATAAAGTGGGTGAAAATGTTCTTAATACAATCAACCCCGATATGAGCTGCGAAAGCGTTTTGTACTTCAAGGATGCAACAAAGCTCTTTTTTCAAAAAAGCCAATATTATGAAACGCCAATAGAAGCAGTCCTTCGAAAAGGATATTTTAAATCTATGCCCGCATTTATTCAAATTTATTACGAAATGGGTGACGATACAATTTATAAATACGGCTTTACAGCACTTCAAATGGCCGCGGCATTGGGTATTGGTAATGCCATGGAAGTACTCACCAAATCTGGTAACCTACATGTTATAAATGAAAATGGAGAAAACCTACTCGCGTTTGCCATAAAACTAGAGCCGTACAATAAAGAATTTAGTTATACCCAACGTCTTCTTGATGCAGGGCTTAATCCAAACACACCAAATAAAGAAGGAAACACGCTTCTTCAAATTTGTGCAAAAGAAGGAAAGTCATGGGCAATTGATGTACTTCTGAAGGATGGTGCTAATGCAGATATTCTTGATAAAAGAGGAAGAACTGCGCTTCATTACGCCGCTGAATCTGGGTTTCATAATTTAGTACCTAGCCTCCTAAAATATGGTGCAACTCCCAGCATAAAAGACAACGAAGGTGTTACACCCAAAGAATTAGGAGAAGCTTATTCTGATGAAATTGCGGAAATGTTCAGCAATTACTAGCTTACTGTATTAGTATGAATCATGCTATTTAAGAAACAAAGTAAATTTTCTAAGACATAACAGAGCCTGTTTCTTGATAAGGTGAGCACATTTTAATTTGTATTTATTCGTATAAAAAGTAAATGTGGGCTAACTTCAGAAGTACGGCACTAAAAAATAATTAAAAATCTAATAATTTATTAATTTGCCCACCTCTAATTTCCTCAAAAAGAAGTCGGTATCTGCCACTATTAAAGAAAAACACAAATAAATAGAGTAGGGCTTACGGGTTTCCCATAAACCATGTTTTGTAAAATGGTATATATTAGCAATTGGATATCCCGCTTATTTTAGGTTTATGAGTATATTTATAGCTTATTTAACGAGTTGCCTGCAATATGAAGCGAAATTTCTAATAAAGAATGGAAACAAAAAAAATATTTATAGTACTTGGAATAATAGTGCTTATTGCTATTGGTTACTTTTATTGCTATGTTAAAGCATCAGGTTCAATGTATAGTGTTGCTAACAAACTTGATGAAAGTCCTTTTTATATGACTACTCAACCAATAATTGTTAAAAATATATCACTACCTATAGGAACAAAAATTATATATGAAAAACAATACTTTTGGGAAAAATATGAGCAGAAAAAATTACTCGATGAGAAAGATATTTTTGAGATTTCTTTTAAAGAAGTAATATACTGGGGAGGGGTACCAATCTCTAAAATTCTTCAATTTTATAATCCAAAAATGATAGGCTTTTCTGTTTATCCCGATTTCGATAAATTAAATAAAGAAACTCAATTTTCTAACCTATGGCAAAGTTGTAATAGTGACCTAAGTATCAATGTAAAAGACATAAATGATTGGTCTTTTAATAAAAAAAATATTTTGGATATTGAAGGCTGTGGAAGTTATCAAAGACATTTTAGCGAAGATATAAAGCAACAAAGATTTTTAGATAATTTTTATGATGAATTGATAAAAATAAGAGATTAAAGATTGAAAAACTTACATAAAAAATACTGACAGGCAACAATTTACAGGATGCTTAGCTTGTTATACCAAACGTTATAATGTCTAAAAAAAACAATGATTAAACAAATAATAATTTTAACAGTGTTACTTCAAATAGCATCATTAAGTTACGGGCAAAAAAACAATGAAATAATGAAGATTGAAAACATTGAACTTTTTCAAAAAGATATTAAATACCCTTATCAGGCATCAGAAGAAAGAAAAACGACTATTCTAAATAACATGAACACCCTAGAAAAAGGTATGACTAAGGGTCAGGTAATAGAATTAATGACTTTGCCTGATGATGCAAATTTGACGTACAATTTTAAGAAAACTAAGTCTGATAATGTTATTGGGTTTTCATTAGCTTATATACTGCGAAAAAATATAGAATCAGGTAGTGTTCTTGAAAAAAACGAAAAACTTTTACGAATTCACTTTGATAATTATGATAAAATTATTTGGTCTTATGCAATTGATATCGATGAATTTATAGCCATTGAAAAAGAATAAAACATCATGTAACAATGGCCATAATTAATACGAATTTTGGTATTAAAATGAGCTAAAAACCACATAAACAGTGTTGACACCTTAGAATAGACACTTCTAAAATATTATATTTGTGTGTGTATAAAACGTTGGCTGTAATGAAAAAATGAGACACTAAAAAAACATTCAAAGAACAAAAATAGTACTCATGAATAAAAGCGAAAATGAAATTCTTGAATATTTATCAAAACAAGGACTTTGGAAAAACTTATTTTTAAAAAAATTTTACATCATACAAAGAATATTTTTCTTCCTTCCAATCGTTTTCTTTTTTCTGCCAATTTGGGGAACATACTCTCTTTTTTATAATAATTCATGGCTTATATTCATTTCGACTAGTACATTGATGCTATTTTCAATATGGTTATTTTTCAAGCTGAAATCCTATTATGAAAAAAAGGTTTTTGAAAAATATTATAAAACAACTTATTGTAATAAAATCTCAGATTTACATTCGGAAAGAGCTGTCTATAATTAATTGCTAGTTTTGGGTTGCTAAATTAGTTGCTTAAACACGATACTAAATATTTACAAAACCGTTAGGCATAATTAAAATGAAATATAGATTCATAGTCGCTATACTCTTAATTTTAACATCTTGCTCAAATAAAATGGGAATAAAAAAAATAGAATATAATAATCAGCTTAAAAAGAATAACATTACAGACATTCCATTTAATAACATTTTATTACAAGGGATTCCTGAACCTTATTTTCAAGATTATTCTCATCATAAAAGTGAAACTGCCAGAAGCCATAAATCTTATGATACAATGGGATTTAGGGACGTGTTGCTGTCTCAATTAAGTGAGACATTACAGAGTCAGGTTTTAAAATTAATTTTAATAACACCTAAAGAAGGTAAATTATCATATGATGGGTATGCTTATTTATCCAACAAACATATTGTAGCTATGCACTTTGAGGATTCAGGACATTTTAAGCAATGGATGGATATTATTTTCAAACGACAATTCGAAAAACTCAAGGAATATAAGGAAAATGGTCAATTCGATAGTCAACCAGAGCTTAATCCTAATCCACAATTTATGCTTATTTTAGAAAAAGGACAATTTTCACAAAAATGGGTAAATTCAGGAATGATGATAGATGAACGTCCATATGAAAATACAGGAATTTATTTACACAAAAATGCTCCAAAGCAATATAATGAAACAAAAATTTCGAAAGAAAAGCAGAACTATTTAAAAAAACATATCGACACTAACTCTGAAAATATAGATTCGGTTCAATTGCAGAAACTGTTTAATGAATTTATTAATACAAAGCACTTCAAACCAAACCCACCAAGAGATAATGAGAAGATTTATGATGAATTTGAGTCTTTAGCAAATTATAAATTTCCCAAAGCATTAAAAATAGTACTAGATACACACAATGGGATTGAAAATACAGGTTTTTTATCTGCTGAAGAAATACTAAATGAGTGGAAAAACTGGAATGCTATTTTTAATGATCCCAATTGGATGCTCACTGATTTAACAGGTAACAACCTTCCTGACGGAAAAAAAACCATAGGAATTTATACTAATCCCTATTGGATTCCTTTTTGGAGTACAGGTGGCGGAAACTTTATCGCTGTAGATTATTTACCTGGGAGTAAAGGGAATTCTGGACAAATTATAGCTTTTGGAGCAGATGAAACTAAAATTCGATTTATTGCTAAAAATATGGAAGATTTCCTAGAGCAACTTATTGAAGGAAAAGATGTTTTAAATAATGGTTTTGAAAAATAACTATGCCATACATCTTATAAAATTAATTGCTAGTTTTTACCTACTTACAAAAGTCCAAACGGACTTTATTAGTTGGTGTTAATTTACTAAATTTAGTGATTAAACCACGTAAATAATCTTACTTAAACATGTTGAATGTCATTTCAGAACACAACAAAAATCATTTTTATACGCTAAATAAATATGAATATATTCTCTTATCATCTTGTCAAAATACCATTTACAATGGCGATAAAAGGATTATTCTCTAACCCAATTGATAAGAAAACAAAAGGTCTAATTCATTCTGAATTTATGACAGCAATGACATTAGGTGCTCCAATCCTATCACCCTCTAGATTTCTTATAAAACAAGTTGCAATTTTTGCACAATGGGAAAATGAAGACGCTCTTGAACAGTACTTGAAAAATGAAAAATTCGGTAAAATTTTAATTAAGGGTTGGCACGTTCGATTAGTATTTATAAGGGAATGGGGAAAAATACGTGGATATAAAATCCCTGAACAGAAAGCAAGATTAGAAAACGAATCGTCTCCTGTTGTTGCTATTACAATTGCAAGAATGAAACCTTTTGCTATTCCAAGATTTTTACGCTGGGGAAGACCCGTTGAAAAATTGGTTAGAGACCATTCCGGTACCATACTTTCTTTAGCATCAATTAGATTTCCAAATACTGTATCTACCTTTTCTATATGGAAAACAGAGAAAGAAATGACTAATATGGTTCACGGGCACAGTGATATGCCAAAACCAAAAAGACATTCAAATGCAATGCAGGAAAGAGAACGAAAAAATTTCCATTTTGAGTTCACGACCTTGCGTTTTAAACCTATTTCTGAATTTGGATTTTGGAGAGGACAAGAAAACTTCATTCCAAACCTCAAAAAGAACTAACCTAAGTTAATGGGAATCGCACCTTTAAAACAAAAGTTTCAAGATTGGATAACTCAACAATGGGTCATACTCTTCGGTAAAAAAATTATTCCTAATGAAAACGAGTGGTTATTAGGCCCTTTTGGTAAAACTAACGGAATTGGCTTAAAATTCATAACACAGTTAGCAAAAAACGAACAATTAATAATAGATAAAAAACAAGTTGATAAAGGCTTATTACAGTCTATTAACCAATTAAACTTACCTGAAAAAGAACTTAACAAATTATCTAAAAATGTAATTGACTTTTACGAAAACACAAGTAATTATGATTTTGACTTAAAAGTAAAATGGAATCCACTATTTAAAATGTTTGGAGTTTTATTAAAAAAACTATTTAGCAATCGTATTGAACAGCTAAATATTCCAATGAATAATAGTAAAGAATCTACAGCTTTAAACAGTGAAATAATTTATTTAATAAACCAAAAAACAAAAGAAGTTAAACGAACAATATGGCTAAGGACTTTCAAAAAATCTGAGCAAGTTGTGTATTCAGGAATTTATGAAACTTGTACAATTCCAAATGGCCAAAATTGTATAAAAGCTATTTTTCCTTTACCAAACGGAAGCGCAACAGTTATATTAAATCCCATTGTAGGTAAAAATGGTGAACTTATTTTAAACTCGTCTGGAAGAAAAATTGGAGATAGTGGGTTTTACTTTTTATTAAAAGATTCTAAAGGAAACTTATGGACTAAATTTATTAAGTCATTTAAAGACAAACTAGTTGTTAGTTCTGAAAATGAAAAAATAACAGCAATCCAAACTTTAACATTATGGAATTTAAGGGTACTACAGTTTAAGTATAACATTATAAAAACAACTACCATCAACTAGAAAAAAGGCATTCCAATCCTAAAACTCTCACAGAACCGTCCGTAAAAATCTCGATTCATACGGCTCTTGTTATACAGTCGATAATCTCTAAACATATTTAGCCCAGTTTGTATCCCAATTACTAAAGACAAAACACATTTAGATATGCTTTTGTGATAAATCGAGACCATTTAACAGCTTTGATTTTACTGCCTTTGAAACTTTAGAAAACATAGCACACGCGAAAGAAGCTACAGAAAACGCAATTAATTTATACAACGAAATAAGATTACATATATCTTTAGAATTCAGAACAGCAAGTATGAAATGTCTACCCATCCGGCAAATAGGTAAATTAACAGCGTAAAATCAATTTTAACCTCTTGCCATATTTCAAGACAAATCAATTATTAAATCAATAGCGTCCTAAACGATTAATCTCATTTTTAAAAAAGATTGACCGGTGCTGACTTTATTGAATTACTTGCGCTGAGGGAGGTACTTTTTCTACATAAGTTGAATTTTGTTTTTTTGGTTGGCCTATCGAAAATTTATCGTAAAATTTGAAGAGAAAGTATCGCGAAATTTAAAGCTGTTTGAGCTAAACGTATGTTTCTATATTGTTGATTTTTAGTAGCGAGTTCTTTAAATTTAGATACTGAACGAAAAATTTAGATAAAAGTTCGTAAACCTAGATTTTTTTGGCTTGGTTTATCCAGAGCGTAGTCGAAGGATCTTTTTATCAATGAAAAAAATGAACATATAATATTATTTAGGACACGATTATTATTAAATACTTTCTATATGCTATTGAGGAAATAATAGTTGTGACTATTCCTAGTTTAGACTTTTTAGAAGATTTATTACTTATTTATAAAGAACACCAAATTTTTAAATTTAGTGTTTTGATAATATAAAGATAAATTTAAAAATTTTGCACAAGTATAATCCGATAAATTAGCGTCTATTTACACGCTACGCTTTATGGGCAGGACGTTAGACATTAGCTAATATAAATAACACGTATTTATATTAAATGAAAAATAGTATAAAATCAATTATCAAATAGATCATTCCAATAATTGTTGGTATTCTAATGGCGTTGTAGATCAACAATTGGAATGAGAACCGAAAAGATAGAAATTACATTAACCAAATTTCTGCCTCTATTAACAAAGAGTTAACTGAAACGACTAAAGACATTATTGATAAAATAAAACTTCAAAAAACGCTTGTTGACTCTATTGAATTTTATAAAAAGATGACAAAATTTCGATTTTTGATGTCGTAATGAAAGTCAACGAAATGTATATTCCTACAATCAAAATAAATTCTTGGAAAGCTATTTCTAATTCAAAAATTGAATTAATGGAATATGATAAAGTATCTACTTTGGCAAATATTGAAGAGCACAAGTAATTATTAAAAACGAAAAGTCAAAATTTAATGAACTTCGTTTTCCCAAACACTAAAGAAACTGGAATTGATAAAAAAGAACTATTAAAATTAATGATTTTAGATATTATTAGTACAGAAATAGCCATTAAAAATCAAATTGAGGAAATTATAAAAAAGTAAATGTATTGCTTAGAAAGAAGTAATACATTACAATTTATTAAGAAATAGAGGTTCGGATATAATTAACAGATTACAACTTATGAAGATAATCCTCTAAAACAGTTTTAAAACTATCCGGTGTTGTTTTATGTATACAAATTACGGTGCTATTATTAAATTGCATAAAATTATTAATTTCTTCACAAAAATCAATTGTAAAAGTTTCCAAATCCAGTAGCTCTTTTTCTAATGCTAAATGATTAATGTGTAAAACTGCTGTTGTTTTTTCTGCTTTACAATCCATTCGAGCTACCAATTTACCAGTCCACAAAATGGGTAAAGAAAAGTAGCCATACTTACGTTTTTCCATGGGAACGTAACACTCAATTTGATAATCAAAATCAAACAACATCTGCATACGTTTGCGTTGAATCAGCAAATTATCAAAAGGAGAAAGTATTTTTAACTGACTACTAAGCAAAGGGATATTCAATAAACACTCAAACTCTGGCAAGGCAAAATAAGATTGATTATTCACCTCTATTATAACCAATTCACCATTTAAATGCATATCTTTTAATCCATTAGACACCAATACTTTTGTCTTTTTAAGTAAATAAGTTATTTCTGTTGCTTGTCCGATACCATTTGCTCTCAAGTAACTTTTTATCAAAAAACGAATGTACTCCTCTTGTGTTGGTTTATTTATGTCAATGCCTTTTGGTAAAACCCGTTCTGTTAAGTCATACACTTTATGGAAGTTTTTTCGAGACGAAATCATTAATTCTCCTTGCATAAATAAGTTTACCAATGCCTGTTTGGCTGGTTTGCTTCCCCACGCTCCTATTTTTTCTGTTTGAACAAAATCTTTAGCCATTAATGGACCTTCGGTTTCAATACGTTTCAATACAGTTTTCATCAAGGCATCGTCACGTTCAAACCAATGCTTTTGTTCTCCCTTTGAAATAGCATCTTTACGAGGAAGCGTGTACTTAAAATCTTGCATTGGCAGGTAAGCAGCTGCATGCGACCAATATTCAAACACCTTTTTCTGTGCGACCAATTCATCAAGGTGGTTGTTTTGGTATTGCTGGTTCCTATTCCATAACGTATGATGGTGTGCCCGTTGAACAGTAGAAATAGTATCGATTTGAATATAACCAAGATGTTCAATGGTTGATAAGGTTTTATCTAAGGCACTTCCTTTTTCATTTGAAGTTAAAATATTTTGAGACTGTAACACCAGCTTTTGTGCTTCTTGAATAGAAAGAGATTTTGACATTTAAATTAATTAAATTTTAGAATTACAAACTGCTTTTAGAATACGGCCTAAATGTTCCGGAGAAATTCTAATATAAAAAGCGACTTACTGTAAAATAATTTGGTTATTTTTTCTGTTCCTTAAACAAGTGCAAATCTGCGGGTACAACCTTTTAAAAAAATGTTGGATTTATTACACATATCACCTTTTTTTTAAAATAAGTAGTCTCCCTTATTATATTCAACTAACTCAAAACTCAAAAGAAATAAATTTGCATCAGTAATATTCATTTCCTATAATTCTATACTATTTTCTGTAGACCTATATTTTGCTAATTTACTTAAAATCATGAAACGATTACGATCTTTTATTTCTATAAAAATTGATTGACAATACCAGTTGACTAGTCACTTAGTAGATAGCGATTAATTAAACCGAAGTTTGCGTATTATTAATGCTATGCGATTATACTACTTCGGGCCAAGCGCACGAAGCCAAAACGTTAACTGTAATACGAGTAAAAGATTCTGAACGAATAAAAAAACGTACTGAATTAAGTACTGAATAAACAACTATTTTTAGAAACCAACTATCCTCGAAGACAATCTATAGCGGTATTTACCAGGAATGACAGTTTAATTAGCAAACCCCGAGTAATTCTTTTCTAATGAAAAAAAACAGACAAGATAAAAACGTTATCCCTCTCAGTGCTGAGATGAAAAACAACTTAATTTCTTACTAAAATTCTTCTGTAACGATCTTTATAAGCTCATGCTGATTTTACTATGCAAAAAACGCAACAATAAATACAACTATTGTATACAATGATATCAGATTACAATTATCTTTAGTTTATAAAACACCTAATATAATAGATCAATTATAAGCGTAAAAACCAGTCTTAACCTGTAGCTTAATTTATGCAAAACAGGATAAAAAAATCGATATAATAAAGACAAATACAATTCAGGATGATAATATTAAACATATTTGAGACCACCTTACCATTGACAAATCCAGTGTCGAAATTCCTTTTGATACTTGTAATAATTTTGTTCGCACCGATAATTCTGAACAAAATAAAAATCCCTCATCTTCTCGGACTAATTATAGCGGGTGCAGTAATTGGACCTAATGGATTGAATTTAATGGAAAGGGACAGTAGTATTATCCTTTCGGGAACAGCAGGACTTTTATACATTATGTTCCTTGCTGGTTTAGAAATTGACTTAGCAGATTTTAAGCGAAATAGTAAAAAAAGTTTAGTTTTTGGCTTATATACATTCATTATTCCAATGATTTTAGGAACATTGGCAGGTCTATATGTTTTAAAATTTTCATTACCAACGTCTGTTTTATTAGCAAGTATGTTTGCTTCTCATACATTAATCGCATATCCTTTAATCAGTAAAATGGGTGTTGCAAAAAACAAAGCTGTTAATATCACAGTAGGCGGAACAATGATTACGGATACTTTAGCCCTCTTGGTTCTTGCCGTAATTGTAGGAATGACCACGGGACAGGTTAACACTGAATTTTGGATTAGGTTAACGGTGTCTATTCTTGTATTTGGTTTAATTGTAATGTTACTTTTTCCAATTATCGGCAGGTGGTTTTTCAAACGGTTTGAAGACAATGTCTCACAGTACATTTTTGTTTTAGTGATGGTATTTCTTGGTGCTGTTCTCGCAGAAATGGCAGGGATCGAAGCCATTATTGGAGCGTTCTTATCAGGTTTAGCACTTAACCGATTAATTCCTCACACTTCACCTTTAATGAATAGAATTGAATTTGTTGGAAATGCTATTTTTATTCCTTTCTTTCTCATTGGCGTAGGAATGCTAATTGATTATCGTGTATTTTTTCAAGATTTTGAAACATTAAAGGTTGCATCGGTTATGATAATTGTGGCCACTACCGCTAAATTCCTTGCTGCTTGGATAACCCAAAAAACGTATAACTTTTCAGTTGATGAACGCAGATTAATCTTTGGGTTAAGTAACGCACAAGCAGCCGCAACTTTAGCAGCCGTTTTAGTTGGTTACAACATTATTATTGGAGAGACAGAAACTGGAGAGCCAATCCGACTATTAAGTGAAAGCATCTTGAACGGAACAATTTTAATGATACTTTTTACTTGCACAATTGCCTCCTTTGTGGCTCAAAAAGGAGCAACAAATATTGCGCTCTTGGAAGGCGCAGACACATCTTCTGACGACGAAGAAAATCAAGAGAAAATCTTAATTCCGATAAGTAATATTGAGACCACAGACGAACTTATAAATTTGGGAATTACTATTAAATCGAATAAAAACAAAGATGGATTATATGCTTTAAGTATTGTAGATAATAATACTATGGACGGTTCGGCAGACAAACAAGCTAAAAAAATTTTAAGTAGAGCAACTGTAACAGCCTCGGCAACAGACAATGTATTACACGAACTATTTCGCTACGACTTGAATATTGTTAACGGCATTACCAGTGTTGCCAAAGAACATAAAATCACAGATTTAATATTAGGTCTGCATATAAACAAAGGGATTTCTGAATCTTTCTTAGGCAATCTAACAGAAGGTATTTTAACAAAATGCAACATAACAACATTAATATACAAACCTGCCCAACCTTTTGGGACCATTAAAAGGCATATTATTATTGTTCCAGAGCATGCAGAAAAAGAAATAGGCTTCCCTTTTTGGCTTATAAAGGTTTGGAACATTGCAAGAAACTCAGGGGCTAAACTTGTTTTTTATGCGACTCCAGAAACACTAAAATTCATACAGGACATTCAATCTAATCACCCCATAGAGTGTCAGTTTAAACATTTTAATAATTGGGACGATTTTTTAATTCTTACTAGAAACTTTCACAGAGACGATAATTTAATAATCGTTTTAAGCCGAAAAGATAAACCGTCCTACAACAATAATATGGCAAAAATACCTGCGTATCTAAACACCTATTTTAAAGACACTAGTTACATTTTAATTTATCCAATGCAATCAGGCGTAACAGACACTTCAAAAATTGACTTAAAAAGCGCAACTTTTATTGAGCCGCTTGAAACACTTGACGAAATTGGAAAAACGATTGCTAAAATATTCAGACGAAAATAAGACCTATAACAACACCGTAAATGGGTGCATTTAGATTATAAAACACCTAATATGGTCTACTTATAAAAGCGTAAAATTAATTTTTAATTCAGTACAATTGTAATCCCCATAAGTATAAACGCAAAACCACTCAATCTATTTAACCATACATTAAAATTTGGATTACTATTTATTTTTTCAGTAAAATTACTAGCAAAGTACGTGAGTCCGATATACCAAACCGTACCTAATAATGCAAAAGTTAATCCTAACAAAATAAAAGGAATAGGATTTTCAATGTGTGTCGGATTAATAAACTGAGGAAAAAAGGCCAGAAAGAATAATGCAACTTTCGGGTTTAATATGTTTGTAAAAAATCCAGACCAAAAATCGCTTTTGCCTTTTTTAGCTGTATTAGGTTCTGCAATAACAGCGAGTACTGCATTGCTGTTTTTAAGTTTAGAAACACCTATATACATCAAGTAAAAAAAACCGACATATTTTAATATAATTAAAGCCATTGCCGACTTAGAAAGTAATACCGTTAAACCCAATGCTGCAAAAAAAGTATGCGCTAAAACACCAGTATTTATACCTAAAGACGCATAAACTCCAGATTTCCGACCTTGACCTATAGATTTGTTTAACACGAATACTGTGTCAATTCCAGGCGTCATAACAAACACTAATGCCGTTAATATAAACGTTATAAAATTTTGTATACCCATTAGGTTTCTGTACTTAATTATTACATAAAACAAAGCACAAATGAACGATTACGTTATCTTATAAAAAATACTTATTTTTGATCTATTAATGCAAAAAACGCATTACAGATGACTATTCAACAAATAAAATATTTTTTAGCACTTTCTAAAGAACTTCATTTTTGGAAAACTGCAGAGCAGGTCTTTATATCACAATCGGCTTTAAGCAGACAAATACAAGCGCTTGAAAATGAAATGGACGTCACCCTTTTTGAACGTGATAAGAGAAACGTAAAACTAACCGATGCTGGTAAATTTCTCCAAACCCATTGGACAAGCATAATTAACGATTTAGACCAGGTTCATAAACAGGCTAAGAAAATTGATGAGGGCACATCGGGTTTTGTTTCTATTAGTTATCCTGGATCGATTGCGTTTAAATTTCTACCCAACTTTTTAGAAACACTAAATACAAACTTGCCAGATTTGAAGTTAGAATTGATTGAACCTACAGATGAGGATCATGAAAATTTGCTACTCAATTATAAAACAGATATCGCGTTTAGCAGAGACCAAATACAACATATACATATTGATTCGCTAAAATTACATTCAGAACCTATTTGTGTAGTCGTTCCCAAAAATCATTGGTTAAACAAAGCATCTTTAGACAACCTCAACGAACTAAAGAACGAAAAATTCATTATCGCGGGCTTACACCAAACTACCTTCTTTGCATCGCTTTTAAGACACTTTTTCGACAAAATCAACTTTCAACCAAAAACCATAATAGAATCCGATTTTGGTGGCATGATTTTAAATTTAGTATCTAAAGGTATTGGGATTTCCATACTCCCCTATTCGTATAAATATGCCATGTGTGAGAATATCAGATTCATAGAATTAGATGAAAACATCGATTTATTTATAAATTGGCGTAAAAAGGATCCCAATAAAACCATCAAAAAAATAGTTGAATTTACTAAAGCGATCACCCAGTAATATTTGTCAATTTCGCTACAAAAAACAGTTATAATATATCTGTTCTATTGCTTTAAAATGTGATTTCGTATTGGAATGCATTCAACTTAAAAAAAAATGGAATCCCTATTTGGAATACCATTAAGTAATTTCGTAATTATCGATATTATATAAAAAGTGTAACTTACAAGTATGAAAATAAGCACTATGACATCTCGAGTTTCTCTGTCAATTTCAATGGTACTTGCCGTTCTTCTATTTGGTTCTTGTTCGGATACGAATAAAGAATTTGCGACACTAATTATTTACGGAGGAACGATATATACGGTAGACTCCACACAAACCACCGTAGAAGCTGTAGCTACAAAAAACAATAAAATTCTTTTTGCGGGAAATCTTGCAAAAGCTGAAACCTATAATAACGAGCATACAAAACGTATTGATTTAAAAGGCAAGACCATGACACCTGGTTTAATTGAAGGTCACGGTCATTTTATGGGATTAGGCTATACGGAACTGAGTCTCGACCTTATGAATACAAATAGCTATCAAGATATAATTGATGCAGTGGCCGAGCGTGTTAAAACGGCGAAACCTGGGGAGTGGATTGTAGGGAGAGGATGGCACCAAAGTAAATGGGACAGTATGCCTTCCGACCTTGTAAAAGGGTTTCAAACACACCATAGACTTAGTGAAGTTTCTCCCGACAACCCTGTGTATTTAAGTCATGCCAGCGGACATGCAGGTTTTGCCAATGCGAAAGCCATGAAAACGGCAGGTTTACAAACATTAAATATGGAAGGTGTTAAAACATTTGAAATAGAAGGTGGCGAAGTTATTATAGATCAATCTGGCAGACCAACAGGAATTTTTAATGAGGTCGCGCAGACATTTATTACAAAACACATCCCTAAAAACACCCCTGAAAAAAATATTCAGGCCTTTAATTTGGCTATTGAAGCCTGCCATACAAACGGTATTACCAGTTTTCATGATGCTGGAATTGGCAGAGAAACCATTGCACTTTATAATCAAATGAAATCGGAGGATAATATGGGCATTAGAATGTATGCCATGATTACCGGTTGGGACGAAGAATTGCTTAATGAATGGTATTTAAAAGGGCCAGATATAGATACAGATCATCTGTTTACTATACGTTCCATAAAATTAAATTGCGATGGTGCTTTAGGTTCACGTGGCGCTTGGCTTTTAGAACCTTACTCCGATCAACCAGGCCACTTTGGACATGAGACACTACCGATGGAATTTGTCAAAAAAACGGCCTCCAACGGACTTCAAAACGGCTTTCAAATCTGTGCGCATGCCATAGGTGATCGTGCTAATAGAGAAATTCTAGATCGTTATGAAGCCACATTCATAGAAAATTCGATGGTAGGTAGCGATCATAGATTTCGTATCGAGCATGCGCAACACTTACACCCAGACGACATTCCTCGCTTTGCAGAATTAAGTGTAATCCCAGCCATGCAAGCTGTACATATGTCTTCGGACAGACCATGGGCAATCGACCGTTTAGGGGAAAAACGAATAAAAGAAGGTGCCTATATGTGGCAAGCATTGTTGCAAAGTGGTGTCCCAATTATTAATGGAACAGATGTGCCTGTTGAACCTATTAATCCTATAGCTAGCTTTTATGCTAGCGTTAGCAGAAAAACACTTCAAGGCACGCCAGAAGGCGGCTATGAACCCGAGCAAAAAATGACCAGAGCACAAGCTTTAAAATCGTATACATTAGATGCCGCTTATGGTGCTTTTGAAGAAGATATTAAAGGATCTATAAGCGTAGGTAAACTAGCCGATTTCACGATTTACAATCAAGACTTAATGACGGTTCCTGAAGCAGACATTTTAAATACCACTGTAGTAATGACTATTTTTGACGGTAAAATAGTGTATGAGCTGAATGAATAAATTTAATATTTATAAACTCATTTATATCCCCATTCCAAGTTTAGAGATGAATTACTATGCATTTAGAATTCACTAAAGACACAAGTTCAATATCCATCTGATTATTGGGTTTACCCATACCCTATCCTAAGCTTAGTCTAATGACTGTTCCATGTTTTTTTATCGGTATTTACTGTTGTTCCAATCACAATAAAATCTTATCATTTTAATTAAAAAAAATGACACGAAGTATAACTAAGCGTTCGTACAGCTGGTACGCACTCCAGAAATAAACTTACTTATTTTAGACTTAAACCCTAGTTTTAAAGAACAAATATTTATTGTGGACTCTAAAAATTCATATCATTAAAGAAAGACACTCCATTGGCTCTTTTTACTAAAAAACAAAATACTTTTACCAAGATTATATATAAAAAAAATGCTAATTTTAGCTTGATTAATGGGAGTTACTCGTTTGCAAGCTTCAGATTTTCCAAAAGAAAATCATCGCACCCAAACCCGTACTTTCAATATGAACACATTAGAGATAATTAGAATAAAAAAGTAACTTCTACTATTATTAAAATGAAGTAACACCAAAACAATATGAATATGAATTTAGCCGTATTAATAGACGGAGACAATATACCATCTGCCGACGTTAAGGAAATGATGGAAGAAATAGCAAAGTATGGTAATCCAACAATTAAAAGGATTTACGGAGATTGGACAAGTCCGCATTTATCTAAATGGAAAAACTTATTGCTACAAAATGCAATTACTCCAATTCAGCAATACGCATATACTTCTGGTAAAAACGCTACAGATTCGGCGATGATTATCGATGCTATGGATATTTTATACAGTGAAAAAGTAAGTGGATTTTGTCTTGTATCAAGTGATAGCGATTTCACAAAATTAGCGACTAGATTAAGAGAAGCTGGGATGCAAGTGATTGGAATTGGTGAGAAAAAAACACCAAATCCCTTTATAGTAGCCTGCGATAAATTTATTTATATCGAAATTATTAGAAAGCAAACTGAAAAGAAAGAAAACGTGAGTCATAAAGACAACGTTAAAGACAGTATTGATAAAGTGACTCCAAAAGTTACCAAACTAATCTCTACTACTATTTCAGATTTATCAGACGAAGATGGTTGGGCTTTTCTAGGAGATGTTGGAAGCTTGCTTCAAAAAAAACAACCAAATTTTGATTCAAGAAATTATGGGTTTGAAAAATTAACGCCTTTAATTAAATCTATTGGTGAGTTCGAAATTGAACAAAGAGAAAACCAAAAGAGTAAACACAAATTAATTTTTGTTAAGAATAAATAGTAGCCTATTTAATTAATTACTGAACCTTCTATTGCTCACAAAAATAATTTTGTATTTGCTATTATTGTTCTGTGCCCTAGTACTTTTTAATTTTTAGTAACTCAATCAGAGCAAATTACACATAAAACCCTTAACTTTAATAATGTATATCCATAAATACAATCAAAGGTTATGACAAAATTTATGATATTACTCATCTGTGCTTTTTTATCCTTTACGGTTAAAGCACAAAGTCCTATTGGTGCTTGGGAAAGCATGTCGACTTCTGAGAATGGAGACGCAATAAGAATAGTTGTTATTTTTACTGATGGCTACCAAGTTTTAAGTAAATATAATGCAACCACCGGAAAATTTATTCAGTCTAACGGTGGTACATGGACATTAGAAGGAGATACAATGACAGAAAAGATAGAGTTTAACACCGATGATCCCGAACAGGTTGGCACCGAGGTTAGTTTTCAAGTAGATATTACCGATACGTCTATTCAAATTATTGGATACGACATGACATTAAATAGAATAGATAATGGAAAGCCCGGTGCCTTGCAAGGTGCATGGTTAATGTCTGGCAGAATAAAAAATGGTGAAACACAATTACGTGATACAAGTAGTCCAAGAAAAACAATGAAAATTTTGTCGGGAACTCAATTTCAATGGATTGCTTACAATACAGAGACAAAAGAATTTATGGGCACTGGAGGAGGTACTTACACAACCAAAAATGGTGAATACTCTGAGAATATCGAATTCTTTTCGAAAGACGATTCTAAAGTCGGACTTAGCTTAAATTTTAATTACGAATTGATTGATAACAATTGGCACCACTCAGGTTTGTCGAGTAAAGGCGATCCAATTAATGAAATATGGAGCTTAAGAGATTAATTTTATAATTAAAGCATAAATATAAATTCAGAACCGTCTAAATGACTCACTTATTAGCTGTTCTAAAATAACAGTACTTCTTAAGTAACGTTACGCAAATAGTAATCCCTAATTTAGGTTTTTACGCTCTTGGTCTACCTACTATTCTTATTCAAATCTATACATACTTATCGTCGTAGTGTCTTTTTAAACAAATTAATTTTTTCCGATTTCGTTCGGGTATCTTTCAGCATTTCACAGATATAAACTTAAAAAATTGATTTTCAACCCCATAAAAACAAGAGACTGGAATATTTACTAAATTAGTTGCTTACACACGAAACTAATTATTTAGAACAACGTTGTACAGAATTATAAAAAATGACTGAAATCGCAATATTAACAGAAAGATTAAAATTAAGATTTATTGAATTGACGGATTTAAATGCCATTCATAAATTACATTCTTTACCTGAAACAGATCAATTCAACGCTCTAGGAATTCCAGAAAACAGCGAAGCAACACAAACTATAATTGAACCCTGGATTGCTGAAAACAAATTAAACAAAATAAAGAATTACACCTTTGCTATTGAAAACAGGTTGGATGAAGAATTCATCGGATTATTTGGACTAAAACTCGGGAACGAAAAATATAAACGAGGAGAAGTTTGGTATAAAATACATTCCGACCACTGGAAAAAAGGGTATGCAACAGAAGCTTTAAAAGCAGTAATACACTTCGGGTTTGAAAATCTTAAACTGCATCGTATAGAAGCTGGATGCGCTGTAGAAAACATTGGTTCGTTTAAAGTTTTGGAAAAATCTGGAATGATTAGAGAAGGTAGACTCAGACAAGTATTACCCTTAAAATCGGGCTGGTCGGATAATTTCGAATATTCAATACTTGAAACTGACGATAGAAAAAAATAAATAGCACAAAAACGGAGACCCTTCAAATTGAAATCTAACGGAATATTAAATTAAATATAACGCTCTAAATACTGAAACAGTAAAATTAATATTAAGGCAAAAAGACGAGAAATTAATTACCTACTTCGCTCCTACTTGGAAAATCCAGTGAATTTCCCTCTGCTTCGTTTTCTTTTACTAATTTAGTTGCTAGTCAACGCAACTAAGCATACACGAGTAATTATCAACAAATGACTTCCAACACTATTCCAATTGAATTAAGAAATTTTATAGATTCAGAAAAAACTGATTTTATAGTTAAAAGCCGAAGAAATTACCCAAAAAAAAGGGCGTACATGCTTTTGTTTTTTTCATTATTTTGGAATGCATTTATCAGCATTTTTGTACTTGTTTTTATTGTACCCGTAATAATGGGTAAAGAAGTTAATTTTAAAGTTAATGATGAACCAACGACAGCAAGTTTAGAAAATTGGGAACCCTTATTAGTCCCGAGTTTAATCATTGGTTTATTTGTTGCAGTTGGAATTGGATTGTTTATTTGGGCATTGATTATCTTTTTTCAAAAAGGAGGTTATTTTGTTGGAACTGAAACTCGATTTATAAAGTATAGAAACGGAGAATTCACAGTTAAAGATTGGGAACAATTTTCTGGAAATATTAAAATTAAAACAATCTCGGGAAATTTGGAACTCGAATTAAGAACAGGGAAAATGAAAAGCAAAAATAAAGGTCCGAACAAATTTGTACCTGACATCATTTATATTTCTGAAGTTCCCAATGTATTTGACATTGAAAAAAAATGCAGAATTAGAATAAAAGAGAATGACCCGACTCCAAAAACAGTACCCGCTTATGACTAAGTATATGGGCTGCTAATAAACCAACGCCACACCAGAGTGTTCACTGTTGCTTTTAGGTGAGAAAAAAAAAGCACGATGACTTATGTGTTTTTAATGTAAAACAATAGACTTCCAAGCAACAAGATTTATTAAAACAAGAGCCATAAATAATGACTCCTTCTAGTGGAGTTCTAAAAATACTCACATACTTTAAATCTCTATTTTATTTATTAACTTTAGTGCTTAAACCAAGCAACTTATCTTACACACCACGGTGTGCTTCATAAAACTATAATGATCGAAATACGAAAAAAAAACAAACGAAATATATTACCTCTTTTACTTACTTTATTTATAGCTGTTTTTATTAATGGATGTGATTTTTTTAAACCGCAAACCACTTTCCGGCTAGCAATTCCTAAAGGTGATTTTTCGTATTCAACTTCTGCTAAGCATTTAAAATATTTCTTAGAAAAAGGTGGCTATAAAATAAATATTATAGAAACCGAAAACGCCATTGCAGCCAATAAACTAGTCGCAAAAGGAGATGCCGACTTAACTTTTATAATGAACAACAGTGATTTTATACCACAAGTTCTAGATAGTAATGCTGGCAAACTAAGAACTATAACTCCAATATTCGAGCGATTATTTTTTCTTTTTTCTAAAAAAGAATATAATGATTCTTTAAATACCAGACAATTATTAGAAGGTCGCAGGATTGGAATAGAAGTTTTAAATGGAGAAACTCACGCCAATTTAAATAGATTAATTAACATCTCTAAAATAGAGCATGTAGATATAGTAAGCCAAGATGATGATCCTGATTTTATTCACTTTTGGGGAACATATTATGGTCCGAGGGCAGACAAACTTTTAGCTAATAACTGGCATGAAGTTTCATTGAAACAAGATATGATAGATTTTATATGCCTTAACGACCCCGCTTTAACTCCATTTACACTTCCTGCACTTCCTGGAGTAAAAGGTTCCGAAGACATTAACACTTTTGCTGTTCAAACCTACCTTGTGGGAAATTCTAATTTAGGAGAAAAAACCATTTATAATCTGAGTTCTTATATTCTAGAACATCGATTAGATTTAATGGGATATGATGTCATGTATAGTTCTGCCAATGAGTCAATAGATGTACCTGCACTATTATACCCAATTCACACGGGTACAGATGCTTATTTTAGAAGAGACGAACCTACTTTTTTCGAAAGATATGCAGATGTTCTTGCCCTTGCATTTTCCATAGGTGCTATTGTATTTGGATTAATTCAGACCATACGAAATAGGTTGCAAACGATTAGAAAAGAACGTATTGATTTATATTTCATAGAATATATAAGAATTAGGTCAGAAAAAAATACTGACGATATTACTAAGAAAAACTTAGATGATTTACATCAACGTGCACTAATACAAATGACGAAAGAAAAATTAGATAAAGACGATTTTAATATTTTCTCTAGACTTATTCAACAGGAATTAAATAATTTTAGACAATCATAAATTCCTAAAGAATATCGGCAGTATTAAAGCAAGAGTACGAATCAAAACGTGATTTTTTTAAGGCATTTCACATCTAATTATTCTGAAATAGCACAAAAAAAAGTAGAATAACTATTGAAGACATATAAATTCCGAATAAAAATGCAACTATTTTAGTCGGTTCAGATTTACCTGAAATACTTGTTGGTCACTTCATCGTGAATTAATTCAACTATCGAATACAAGCTTATCATACTTTGATATTTTGATATTTTGATATTTTGAGAACAGCTAGTTTATACCGTGCACAATATTATAAATTAGACACGATATATCATTCTCAAAAACATGAAAAAGCAGCTGATTTATATTTTTGTCGAAAAACATTTTAGTAGGTATTAAAAATACAAACAACATTTTTGAGATCATAGATAATGGCATTTTCTTAGGTTTTGAATATTTTAAAATCATCTATAAAAAATTAAAAGAAAGAAGACTCAGTATTACTATGACTTTAAAATTAGTGTAACATATACTAATACACAGCAACATAATTGGCTAAAATTAAATGAACAGTTCACTATTAGCTATTAAACATTAAAATTAAGACAGCTTAATCCACGCTTTCGGTAAAGCATAAAATAGTAATTAGGTCTGATTATTTTTCCCTAAATTAGTAATCGAGACTCACACTGTCTCATATACAAACACCTTATAACAAATGAAAATGGACTACGATTATGTTATAGTTGGAAGTGGTTTTGGGGGCTCTGTAAGTGCTTTAAGGTTATCAAAAAAAGGGTACAAAGTTTTAGTCATTGAAAAAGGAAAATGGTTTAAGGCTAAAGATTTCCCTAAAACAAACTGGAATTTCAGAAAATGGCTATGGATGCCTAGCTTACGTTTCTTTGGTATTATGAAGTTAACTATCTTTAAACATGTAGCAATTCTATCTGGCACAGGTGTTGGTGGAGGCTCACTAGTGTATGCCAATACACTACCTATACCTAAATCAACATTTTTTAAGACGGGTAGTTGGAGCAAACTAAATGATTGGGAAACGGAATTAGAACCTTATTATAAGTTGGCTTTAAAAATGCTTGGTGCAGCTAAAAACCCCAAGTTATTTGATGGAGATATTGGGTTAAAAAAGGTGGCTGAAAAACTTAATATGGAAGATAAGTTTAACGCTACAAATGTTGCCGTATATTTTGGAGAAGAAAATATAACCAAAGACGACCCCTATTTTGAAGGCTTGGGACCAGAAAGAACAGGTTGTAATTTTTGTGGTGCATGTATGACAGGTTGTAGAAATAATTCTAAAAATACTTTAGATAAAAACTATTTATATTTAGCACAAAAATATGGTGCTGAAATTTTATCAGAACATGAGGTTTACAATGTTAAACCAATACATAAATTAGATGGTGCAGATGGTTATGAAATAGCACTAAAAACAAGCACCAAAGTATTTACAAAAAGAAAGAAAATTAAAAGTCAAGCTGTCATTTTTTCTGGAGGAGTTTTGGGTACCATCAAACTATTACTTAAATTAAAGACGACCTCCTTGCCTAATATTTCTAATAGATTAGGCCAAGATATCAGAACTAATAATGAAACTTTAGTGAGTGTTTCTAGTCTTGAAAAAGATAAAAATTATTCTAAAGGTGTGGCCATTGGAAGTATTTTAGAACCGGACGAGAATAGCCACCTGGAAATAGTTAGGTACGCAGAAGGCTCTAATGCATGGAAATTAATTCATCTGCCTTATGTTACGGGAAATACTATGATCTCTCGTTTAGCAAAAATTGCTATGGCCTTAATAAAATCTCCAATCAAATATTTTAAAATTTATATTGTTAACAGCTGGGCAAAAAAAACAGTAGTACTTCTTTTTATGCAAACCTTAGATAGCACACTTAAGTTTAAGAGAAACATTTTTGGTTTTATGAATTCGACGGTTAGTACAGGTAAAAAACCGACACCTTTTATTCCAGAATCTGTTAAATTAATTAAAGAATATAGTCAGGCCGTAAATGGCGTAAGTACTTCATTCGCATTGGAAACAATAGCTGGTATTCCTTCAACAGCCCATGTTTTGGGAGGTGCTGTTATGGGAGCAAATGCATCTGAAGGTGTTATTGATAAAGACAACAAAATCTTTGGCTATCAGAATCTTTATATTATTGATGGTTCCATGATTTCTGCAAACCCTGGAGTAAATCCATCTTTATCAATAACAGCAATTGCAGAGCGAGCAATGAATCAAATACCTAATAAAAAAGAATTAAATTAGATTAAAAACTTCAAAATAATAAAGTTTAAATACTGAAATCCAGTGAGGTACTTCATTAAAATTTTAAAAATAATTTCAGCGTTTACTATACTTATTATACTAGGTATAGTGGTCTTATATGGTCATCGAGATATTCCGATAAACGAATTAAAACCCAAGTACACCAATGCAGCATCATCATTTATTTCTATTGATGGAATGGATGTACATTTTCGTGACGAGGGAAATCAAACAGACTCCATTCCAATCGTACTTATTCACGGAACCGCATCTAGTTTACATACATTTGATGCGTGGACCAGCAGCCTTAAAACCACTAATCGGGTAATTAGAATGGATCTTCCTGCATTTGGATTAACGGGACCATTTCCAGATCGCAACTACTCTATTACTCATTATACAACCTTCTTAAAGGATTTCTTGACGGCCTTAAATATTAAACAATGCATACTGGTTGGTAATTCTTTAGGAGGAGAAATAGCATGGAACTTTACCTTAGAGCAACCAGATATGGTGAAAAAGTTGATTTTAATAGATGCTGTAGGATATCCCATTAATTCAACGAGTGTCCCAATTGCTTTTAAACTAGGTCAGACTCCTGTAATTAATAAGTTACTTACCTATATTACGCCTCGTTTTATGGTTAGATCCAGTGTTGAAAATGTATATTTCGATACTTCAAAAGTTACAGACTCATTAGTTGAAAGGTATTTTGAACTTACCCTCAGAGCTGGTAACCGCCAAGCATTTGTAGATCGAATTAAAACACCAACAACTACTAATTACACAGAAATCAAAAATATTACACAACCCACACTTATACTTTGGGGTAATCAGGATTTATTAATAACTAAGGAAAATGCATATAAATTTCAGGAGAATCTACCAAATAACACATTAGTTATATTGGACAACACAGGCCATACACCAATGGAAGAAAGCCCTATTGAAAGCCTAGAGCCTGTGATAAATTTTATAAATAAGTAAAAAAATACCCAACGTTCATCACAATTAAATATTTCAAAAAGTAGCATTTAAAGCACTCAAAATTTACCAATCAGCTTATTCACTAAGCACATTGCCTCTGCACTCTCACTAAAGCATACCTATTTAATTGCTTATGCTGTATATTCATGGAAAAATCCCTCAGATTTTCCTTTGGTGTATTTCCTTTTACTAATTTAGTTGAGAAACCACTCAACTCACAAAAAAACACTACACACCAATCCATATGAAACCAATATTTATAGTTTTTACAGTAATGATGATTTGGTTCCAATCTTACGGACAAAAACCAAGAGCAAGAGATTTAGGCGTACCATTTGTTGGTACTACAGGAACATTCAATGCGATTACAGATGTAAAAGGAGTTGAAGTTGGATATAGCACAATTATTTCAGGAGAAGGAGAAAATCTAGTTGGCAAAGGACCTATTAGAACTGGTGTTACTGCCATTTTTCCGAGAGGGAAAGCTAAAAAATTCAGCCCGGTTTATGCCAACTGGTACAGTCTAAATGGCAATGGAGAAATGACTGGTACAACTTGGGTTACTGAATCTGGTTTTTTGGAAACTCCAATTATGATAACCAATACTAATAGTGTTGGTGTTGTGCGTGACGCCGTATTGAAATGGTATGTAGATACGGATTGGTATAGTGGAGAAGATTGGTGGTACACGTATCCTGTGGTTGCCGAAACCTATGATGGTTTTCTTAATGACATCTATGGATTTCACGTTAATGAAACTCATGTTTTAGAAGCGATTAATAATTCTTCTGCCGGTGAAATTGCTGAAGGAAATGTTGGTGGAGGAACTGGAATGATGTGTTTGGGTTTTAAAGGAGGAACAGGAACTTCTTCGAGAGTTTTTAAAATCAAAGATTCAACTTATACTGTGGGTGCCATTGTGCAATCTAATTTTGGAGCCAAAAGAAACTTATCGATCGCAGGTGTTCCCGTTGGAATTGAATTAAAAGACACCTTAAATTATATATTCAATGCTCCACCAAAATCAAGGAGACAAGAAGGAGATGGTTCAATAATTGTAATTATAGCAACAGATGTCCCACTATTACCACATCAATTAAAAAGAATTACTCAAAGAATTCCTTTAGGAGTTGGTATTGTAGGAGGTCGAGGAAGTAATGGCTCTGGAGATATTTTTTTAGCCTTCTCTACTGCGAATGAAAATGCATTTAATCGGGACGAAACTACAACTGTAAAATCGATGCCAAATGATTTATTAATGCCTGTTTTTGAAGCCACAGTTCAGGCTGTTGAAGAAGCTATTATTAATGCAATGGTAGCTGCAGAAACGATGGAAGGCATTAACGGAAATAAAGCTTATGCTTTACCACACGATTTATTAATTAAAACCTTGAAAAAATATAATCGCCTGAACGAATAACGAAGTAAACTAGTCGCGTTTAATCGAAAGGAATTCCTCCAGATTCTACTTAGAGTATAGTTGGTTTAAAAAAATATTTAATTAATTCTACTAACCTTATTACGGAAATCTTCAAGGATTTTATTTAACCATTTCTAAAATATCTTAGCAACAAGATTAAAAAAATGCAGACGAAATTAGAACAACTTCAAAATCGCGGATTTATAGAAGACGAAATTGAATCAAGATTTACAACTATTTCGTTTGACAAAAAAATTGAATTATTAGAAAGCAAAATAGCAACTGAACGGACTTTAGGTGCAAGGTTACTAAAAAACAATAAAACTAAAAAAACAGTCGAATATCTTATAAAAGCTTTAAAAACAGAAAAAAAACTCTATTCAAAAATCGAGATTTGTAATACTCTATCCCAACCCAATGAAATTGCAATACATCCGCTAATAAAATGTTTATCTACAATCGGTTCTAATCAACATAAGTCTATACCTGAAAAAGAATTTTTAAAAGACAGCTATCCTTTACCTAGAGATATTGCAAGTCGAACTTTGATAAGGATAGGAAATAAAGCTATCCCCGAATTGTTAAAAGAATTGGAAACAAATGACAAGGATTTTTTAAGCGAACTTATTGATACTATTGGACACATAAATTTCTATTCTAAAACAGAAAATATCTACGAACCTTTAGCTTCTTGTTACAACCGTAATATAACTGAAGATCTAATAAAGTGGAAAATAATTCGAGCTTTTAGTGGAATACATGAAAGTAAAACGTTTTTAAAAAAGCTATACTCGGAAATAGAAAACGAAAGACTAAAAAAGGAAATATACAGGAGTTTATGGTTAATAGAACAGAGAAACCCTATTCTCTAAACGCGTAAATTAATAATGAGCACGAAAATCTACAACATAAATAAAATCATTCCTGCTTCAGTGAGCTATTAAATTGTCAATGTTGTTTGCTAGTCTGTCAAATTTACGATTCATAGTCGGCCAAAATCTAAATAATTAGTCTTTTAACTAATTAACAAAACATAAACATACTAACTAGTATTTTTTATTATGTTTGTAACATGCAACAAGACCTAAAATCTGAAAACACTAAACAACTTATTATAAATAAGGCTTTTAATTTATTTTACGAACATGGATTTAAAACAACCAGTATCGATAAAATAATGAAGGAAACCACATTGAGTAAAGGTGCTTTTTATCATCATTATAAAAGCAAGAAAGAATTAGGCTTAGAAGTGATTAGCTTAAAAGTAGAAAAAAGAGTTATTAAAGGAATGATTTTACCATTAAAAGAATCTGGTAATGCCTTTCAAATACTTGAGGAGGTTTTTATAAATCGTTTAAAAGAATTTTCTATTTACGACAAGCAACACGGTTGTCCGATGAATAATTTAATTAACGAAATTGGCAACAACGAAATTGCTTATCAAAAAGCACTTAAAAATATTATTGAACTATGGAAAACAGCCTTGATTAAACTTATTGAAAGAGGAAAATTCGAAAATTCAATAAAAAAAGAGGTTACAAGTAATGCTGTTGCTATGTATTTAATAAGTGCTTTTGAAGGGATTAGAGGCATTAGAAAATTATATGATAATGACTCTGTTTTAGAAGAGTATTTATCTGGTCTTTCTTTTTACTTGAAACAAATAAAAGTTTAATTTTTTTTAACTATAAACATACCTAATAGTATGTTTTATAAATCATCTATAATATGAAAAACGAAAGAAGAGATTTTATTAAAAAATCCACCTTATTAGGAGTAGGGCTTGCGACAACTTCACACATGGGAACTGCTGCAAATGTTGCAGAAAAAACAAAAATAATAGTAAGTACAAGGCCAAAAGTATTGTTTTTTGATGTAAACGAAACACTATTGGACTTAACGGCTATGAAAGACAGTGTTGGAAAAGCACTAGGAAATAGAAATGATTTATTACCGCTATGGTTTACAACGATGCTACAATATTCATTAGTAACAACAGTTGGCGGACAATACAATGATTTTGGAATAATTGGTGCAGCGGCATTGCAAATGGTAGCAGCTAATAACAATATTACTTTAACAGAAACCCAGGCCAGAGAAGCCATACTTACACCAATACGTTCTTTACCTGCCCATCCAGAAGTAAAACCATCATTATTAAGATTGAAAAATGCGGGTTATAAGCTGGTTTCATTTACTAATTCTTCAAACAAAGGTGTCGAAACTCAATTTAAAAATGCCGGACTAACAGATTATTTTGACGAACGCTTAAGTATAGAGGATATCGGAAAATTTAAACCAGATACAGATGCTTACAATTGGGCTGCAAGAAAAATGGGTATTGCACCAAGCGAGAGTTTATTAGTAGCAGCACATGGTTGGGATATTGCTGGTGCCATTTGGGCTGGCTGGAGAACGGCTTTTATAAGTAGACCAGGTGCTCAATTATACCCGCTTGCTCCAAAACCTGAAATAAATGAAATGAATTTAGAATTAGTTACAAATAGATTAATTGCTTTAAAATAAGATAAAAAAATCATCCATCAAACTATTAACATTGTATCCATATTAGTACTTTTATTTTTTGCCTTTCCTAAATTAATAGGATCATCACAAAGCGTTAATGGCTTTATTCAATTTGAAAATGTCATGGGAATAAATGTGACTTTTTTTTTAGAATTTTTACAGGTATATCAGAATTTGCAATGGTTATTTTAATCCTTGTGTACGTCTTTACAAACAATAAAAGTGTAGGGAAAATTGCTTACCTTTTTTTATTAGCAACCATATTAATAGGCTTAGCTATAGCGTTTTTTGTTATTTCAGAACCTGTTTTTCTTTTGGTTGTAATAGCCATTATTTTATCAATATGTTCAGTTTATAAATTAAAATCAATATAAAATCATGAATAATCTAGACAACAAAGTCATCTTAGTTACTGGTTCATCTAAAGGAATTGGAAAAGAAGTAGCTATTCTGTTAGCGAAAAATGGTGCGAAAATTATTGTTAATCATTCTAACAGCCAAAAAGAAGCAGAAGCTACAGTTGAAGAGATTATAAAAAATGGCGGAGAAGCTATAGCTATAAAAGCAGATGTGAGTGATAGGAATCAAGTCACACAATTATTCGACAAAGCGTTAGAAGTTTTTGGAAAAATTGATGTTTTGGTGAACAATGCAGGGGTTATGATTTCTAAAAAATTAAAAGATAATACCCAAGAAGACTTCACAAAACAATTTGAAGTTAATGTAAGAGGTGTTTTTAATACATTACAAGAAGCAGATAGCAAATTGGCAGACCATGGTATTATTATCAATTTTTCATCTAGCACTACAAAATTAATGCTACCAACTTATGCAATCTATTCAGCAACAAAAGCAGCGGTAGAACAAATGACTAGAGTGTTTTCTAAAGAAATAGGAAGAGGAATTTCTGTAAATGCTATTGCTCCTGGAGCGACTGAAACAGAACTTTTTATGACAGGAAAATCTCAAGAACAAATTGACAAACTAAGTAGTATGAATGCTTTTAATCGATTAGCAAAGCCTATAGATATTGCGAGAGTAGTATTATTCTTAGCGAGTGATGATTCTAAATGGATTTCTGGTCAGGTTATAGGAGCTAATGGAGCACTAGTATAGCACTAAAAAAATCTCAGATTAAGTATTAATCTGAGATTTTAAACTTTTCAATTCAGGAGATACTGCTCAATACTTCAGTTTTAAGTGTATCATCTATAACACTCCTACCCTTTTCGTATGTTGTTATAAACACTATAAGCATATAAATTATGTCCAAATTTCAAGAATTAATAGGCACTCAGAAATGGGCTCTTTCTCCTCTTAATCCATTTTATCACTTCATACCAAATAACAGATAAAAAACCTATACCACTACTTATAAATATAAGTGTAGAATTCAATATTTCGAATTGAAAAAACTGATTAAATGGTTTTACAAACAATAGCAATGCGGTAATAAAAATAGTAATACCAATAACTAAAGGAATTAATTTATTTTTATACTTAATGGTCGTAAAAACTGAATAATAAAAAGAACGATTTACAACTGTTAGAAATATGTTGGCCGACATTAAAACCGTAAACACCATTGTTCTGGTAATAGATTCGTTATAACCTTGCAACACTGCATACTGATATGCAATAAGTACTCCAGTCGTTATCATTAAGCCTTGAATTACACTTGTGGTTAGCTCTTTCCAATTAAAAAATTTAGTGGTAAACGGACGTGGTTTTTGATGCATTGATTTTTTTTCCATGGGTTCGTTTTCATAAATTATAGAGCACGTTGGTCCCATTATTAATTCTAATAAAATAATATGAATTGGAGACAAGATATTTGGATAGACCCAACCTAATACCAACGGAATGAAAACCGTTAGAATTATAGGAATATGAATAGAGATGATATACTGAATGGCCTTTTTTAAATTACTATAAATTTTTCTTCCCATAGCTACAGCATCCACCATTTTGGACAAGTCATCATCAACCAATATCAATGATGCTGAATCTTTTGCTATTTCAGTTCCTTTTTTACCCATTGCAATGCCAATGTGTGCCGTTTTTAATGCTGGCCCATCATTTACCCCATCGCCTACCATGGCAACCACTTCTCCATTTAACTTTAATGCATTGATGATTTTCAATTTAGCATCTGGAAACATTCGAGTAAATATTTGATTTTCTGAAACTGTTTTTCGCAATTCTGAATCAGGTATTTTCATTAACTCATCTCCAGAAATACTGTGCTCATACCCTCGAAAGCCAATTTGTTTTGCAATAGCCAAAGTGGTTGCTGCATTGTCGCCAGTAATTATCTTTACATTAATTCCGGCTGTATTAAAATCTTCAAAAACAGATTGAATATTTTGTTTTGGAGGATCATAAAAAGCAACCAAACCTTTAAAATCGAATTTAAAATCTTGCTGTTTAAAGGGAAAATTATCACCATTAAAAGTTGTTTGACCAACTCCTAAAACACGGTAACCATCATGAGCCAAAATGTTTATGGCGTGTTCAATTTCTTTTTTTTCAAAAGATGTCAGATCAGAGACACTTAGCATAGCTTCTGGCGCTCCTTTAGCAGCGATGATGCGATTAGCTGAATCATCCTGAAAAATATGCGTCATCATAGGAGGTTTCCCTTCTAAAGGATATTCGTGAAACATTTTATAGTTTGGTCGTTCATCTAATGCAAAGAATCTTGTATAACTTTTATGCAAGGCTATTTCCATAAGATCGAATGGAATGGGTTCACTTGCCCACATCGCAATTCGTATAAGCTCTTTTTCTTCTTTAGTTATGTCCGCTTTAATCGAACTAATTTGTTTATCAGTAAAACTATAAAGCTTAGCAAGCGTCATTTTATTTTCGGTAATTGTACCTGTTTTATCCGTACAGATTACTGTAGCACTTCCTAATGTTTCAACCGTTTTCATCTGTTTTACTACAATTCCCATTTTCATAAGTCTCCAAGCACCCATTGCCATAAAAGTTGTAAAAGCAACCGGAATTTCTTCTGGTAATATACTCATAGCAAGCGTTAGTGCTTTCAACAAACTATCTAATACATTATAGGATTTTAAATAATTTATAGCCCAAACCAGTACAAAAATGGCAATACCTACAATAACCATTTTCTTTACAAAATTGTTGATTTGTAATTCTAATGGTGTCTTTTCTTCTAATACATTTTCAAGACTTTTACCTATTTTACCAAGCTTGGTTTCATTACCAATATGGGTTACCGTTGCAATAGCTAATCCACTAGCTATCATTGTACCCATATAAATTATATTACTATCTGTTGTTTGATTTTTATAGACCGAAAAAGATTCTCCAGTAAGAATAGATTCGTTTACAGAGAAATCATTAGAATGGACAATAATACCATCTGCAGGAATTGTCGTACCTTCTTCCACCATCATATAATCTCCAATAACCAATTCTGAACTCTTAATTTCGTTTACTTTACCTTGACGTATAACCTTGCAATTTGGTTGTGTATAAATTTCCAATTTTGCCAAAGCATCCCGACTTCTAGAATCCTGATACAACGAAATTGCAGAAACTAAAACAATAGCCATGGCTAAAAATACACCGTCTCCAATATTTCCTGTAATAAAATAGATTGAAGTAGTAACCAATAATAGAATAACCATTGGTTCCTTAATTAGATTCTTTAGGATATACAGAAACCCACTTTCCTTCTTAAAATTTAAGATATTTTGTCCATGCGCTTTACGTGCTTCCAAAACTTGATTATCTGTAAGACCTTTTATGTCGTAGTTTTCAATGACCATGTATAGCATTTATGAAATGAAAATAAATATTTTTTTTTACCAACCATCCTCGACGCAGAACCATAGCCGTATTTCACTTGTTTTATTTTAACATTAGAGTCAAAAACCAAAAATCTGTATTTTAGATTCCTGACTACGTAGGAATGACAGTTTCTTTTGTAAAACAATGTAAACAGTTTTAAAAAATAAACGCATTACAATTACAATATGGAATTGACTTTGAATTACGGACAGGTATCATTAAAACAAAGCACAATTAACTTTTTAAAATACTTCCTGTATAGTTAAAAACTACTGACTTAAATTCTAAAAAATCAATAAAAAACATCTCAAAATGGGCTTTTAGTGACTCGTGATTCTTTAAACAAAAGGCGACACAAGTCAAGTCATCACATTCTATCATATCTCGCATTTTATTTTCGTGACTTTCAATTATTTCCCTAATATTATTAAACCCTCTTGTCTTTGTTTTAATTTGATGTTTAAACTTGTGCAAATTTTCTAAATGGTTTAGATAATTTGTTTCAAAGACATCAGAATTTAGTAACCGATTAATAAATGAAATTTCAGTTTCTGTAAACTCGATAATTGATTTCTACCATAAAACATCTTTATAAAATTTTAATAGGGATTCTTCTGTGGTATCATTTGGACTATTCATTTTTTTCATGTTTTATACTATAAAATAACTGCTGACAATTCTAAAAACGAACTACTCATTACACAATTGTTTTATTTCGTTATTAATTTTTTTTTTTCTGATTTCTGAAATTCCTAAATAATCTAAATAGAAATCATCCTTATGCAACTGTTTACACAATACAACATCTCGAGTTAGTAAAAACTGTTTTTCTTTTGTAGTTAAAAGCGTTAAAGATGTGATTGGATACAAACCAATGCGATCTATACGCTCTCTTATCGAATTCCCTTCAGGATAATCCCAACTTAACAAGTATAACCCAACACATTTACCATATTGAATAGCATCTTTTGTAAAACGCGTATTGGTAACCACCCATCCTTCGTTGGGAACCGAATTTGGATCTTCATTATTTTTATACTGTGCAACAATATCTTGATATCTTGAGTTTATATACAATGGGATTTTAACATCACAATTGCGACCTTCTTCACCATGGAATTTACACTCTGCAACAATATAATGTTTGTCTTTTTTGGCAATCACATCTACTTCGTGAGAGACACATTTACCTTGCATAATTTGATCTACTTCTATAGTATATCCTGAGTATTGTAGTAGAGCACCAATAAATTTCTCGAAAGGAAACCCCGTTGGTCCCAGTTCATAAATGGCTTTTTTTAATTTGTATTTTGAAGCTAATACACCTTTTTTATTTTTCAATAAACTATAAGCGCGATTATAAATTTCTTTAGTAGAAATGCCTTGATATAATTCGTTTTTTACTACGCTTAAAACAGACTCTACGGTTTCCTCGTCTGCCCCACTTCGCGTTAAAGAATTTTTAAGTTTATGAAATGAAAATTTAACGTTCTCTCCAGATGATTTTATAATATTAAAGTCTTGATTCCCATTCATAATCGAAGGTATATTAATAGTTAATTTGATTTATAAAACCACTCAAAATCAGCTCACTATCAAATATAAAATTTTCTTAAAGAGTTTACAATGATAATTGTCAGTACAAAAACAATACTAAATACAATAAAAAAAGCCCTAATCTTATTCAAATTAGGGCTGCATGTAAATTTTTATAAATTAACTTATAAGTTCAAGCTGATCTAGATCTATAATCCTTATATATTGCTTATCTACTTCTATATACCCTGCTTTTTTAAATTCAGACAATGTGCGAATTAGAGTCTCTGAGGCAATGCCAGCGACACTCGCTAAATCTGTTCTTAAAATGTGCATATTTTCGTTAGATTTTTTATTGAATGCTTTCGCAAAATATAATAAAGATTGAGCTGTTTTTCTACGAACAGAACCGTAAGCCATATGTAATAATTGTTCTTTTATTTCTTCAATATTTTTATTTAGCATCTCCATTAACTCAAGCGAAATGCTTTGGTGTTCACCCAATATTTGATTGAGTACTATTTTGGGTATTCCTGCAAGTTGTACATCATTTAAGGCTGTAGCAGATTCGTGATAAATTGTGTTATTATCGAAAGAGGCGAAACCTAAAAATTCATCTGGTTTATAAAGTGCGGTTGTAAGCACTTTACCTTTTTCGTCTACTCTAAAGCATTTTACAACGCCTTTTAATATTAAATACACTTTATTTGAATGATCTCCATAATTATAGATAGTTTCGCCGTCTTTATAATTTGAGAGTTCTCCTTTGTCATCAAAAAAGTTTTTAAGTTCGTTTAAATTATGAATATCACTTTCAGCATCTATTTTAGATAAACGACGTTCTTTATCAAGAACTCTGGACATTATTGCCGACTTTTCTAAACGTTTCTTTATGGTAGAAATTAAACTATCTTCAGTAAACGGTTTTGTAATATAATCGTCTGCACCAAAATCTATCCCTCTGTTAATATTCGTAATGGCTGTTTTTCCAGATAGAAATATAAAAGGAATATAATTAGTAGCATGATGGCTAGATAGCATTTCTAAAACATCATAACCATCAGATTCCGACATCATAATATTACAAAGAATCACATCAGGTTTAAATTCTACAACGTGTTCTATTCCAAATTTTCCGTTCGTTGCTTTAATAACATTATAACCTTCTAATTCTAAAAAACCTATCGTGTTTTCTAATAACGTTCTATCATCTTCTATTAAGAATATCGTTTTTTTCATTAACCTAATTTTGTATAAACCTGAACAATAAATAATTGCCAAATTTTTATTGTTTTTCTAATTTACCTCATTTATATTGATATATCAATTTCTAGTTAGGTAAATGATGATATATTAATCGTTTAAACACAAATCCCCCGAATTTAAATTTTACTGAATTTTGAAGTACTTATATCTATCATTTGTATACACATATATCACATCTATTTTGGTGCTTTAAAATATAGGATCTTGATTAAAAAGGTAAAGCAACTCATATCTAATAATAATTGGCTTTACAAATTCAAAATAAACTTAGAAGATAAAGTGTGGTATAGCTAATACTTATATTAACAACCCTGAATTACACCTATGCATTACAGAAAATCGCAACGTTATATCCGTTTCCTTTTAAATTTACTCAAAGCCACAAATGATGAGAAATCTAGTTGTATGATTATTATCATTTCCAATTTCTATTTTGCGTTTTACATTCACATAATCAGTATTAAATAAGTAATTATAACTGAATATAGAATTAGACCTATAGACAATTATAAACATGCACCATCTTAACATGACATTACCTCATTAAAAAACACAAGATTATGCCTAATTTAAAAACCATATTACAAGAAATCTCTGATATAACATATACCATTGAAACGGATTATCCTGAATTATATAAATATTTGGACGAGCAACCTATTACGATTCCTGCTTTTGAACACCCAAATATGAATAAAAAATTAATGAAAGAATATCTTAAAGAATTAAAAGAATTATTGGAGAGCTATGTTGTAACACACCAAAAAGAAAAGTAGCTTTTAATAATTTTAATACACTCAAGCGGTGAATACATTACATGATTCCATTACTAAAGAAGATGGAATTTTCGAAATATCACTTCAAGGATTTAGGGTATTTAGTACTTTTCAGATTAAAGGAAATTAAATATCAAACATTATCATGAAAACAGATACACAAATTAAACAAGATGTGTTAGACGAATTGGTATTTCAACCAAATATAGATGAAACCCAAATTGGTGTGATAGTAAAAAATGGCATAGTAACCCTTACAGGAAGAGTGTTTAGCTATGCCCATAAGATCGCTGCGGAAGAAGCAGTGAAAAAAGTAAAAGGCGTAAAAGCGGTTGCCGAGGATATTGAAGTTGGGTATGATACTAAAGAAGATAGAACCGATACTGAAATCGCAAATGCAATTATAGATGCATTGCTATGGAATACAGCTGTACCAGAAGAAAAAATTAGTGTAAAAGTTGAAGATGGTTATATTTTTTTAACGGGTGAGGTTGACTGGTCTTACCAAAAAGAAGATACAAAACGTGTGATACAAAATTTAGCAGGAGTTAAGGGCATATTTAGCGATATTACCATTAAGAAAACAGATGAAAAACCGTTTCAAATAAAAGAAAGAATAAGCAAAGCTTTTGAACGATCTGTACATATAAATGCCAATAATATTACTATTGAATTTATGGAAGACCATATTATAAAATTAACAGGTAAAGTTCATTCTCTTGTTGAAAAGGAGGAAGCGCAAAAGTCGGCTTTTTATGCTCGAGGAATTTATGAAGTAAAAAATGAATTGGAAGTTATTACATAAACACTAATCATTTAGAAAGACACAGAAAATCATAATTAACAGAAGTTTTATCTGAATACCTATTGCAATAGATTTATAAAAAAGCGAATAATAATCCTATAAGAACCAGTATGCCAAATCCAACTATTAGCTGCCAACGGATAGATTTATCGCAAAATATAATTCCGTAAATCATTTTCAATAAATTAAGACCGTTGCAATATTTAATAATTTTCTAAGTTCCATGTTTTTTAAATGGATTTGACTTACTTTTTATCTTAAAAAAAAGATTTTTGTACTATTTCTTGATTTTATAGGTCTTTCT
>NZ_JAWQUN010000028.1:0-46468 GCF_033447105.1 Formosa sejongensis | reverse complement strand
TGATTGACGAGAAACTCAGGAAGTATGAGTTTTAGTAATTCTAGGTAATTATCCAATTTGAGTTTTTTTTACAAAAATCGCGATCTTATTTCAATTCACACACACAACTTTTGTGCTTGATCCCTTGTTTATCATCCTGAAAAATTCCGTTCGTCAAAATCAGAAGGGAATTTGAGTATAATGAATAATAAAACAGGTTTCAAATTGGAGACCAAAGGAGAAATTAATGAATTTATCGATCTAATTCTTGATTCAGAATTTTCTATTATTTAGTATTTTCAAACAACTCAAAGCAGGAAATTTCATAGCCAAAACACCTTAAAACAAAACATGTAGATTATGCAAACTTGATTTTCAAAATTATAAACTCAACAAAGTTTAAAAACAATTTATCATAATAAGTGAAAATTTTTACAACCCTAAACAGGAATATCTTATTAGAAATATTATGGCACATGAAATAAACCAATTACTATTTCTATTTTTTAAAAAGAATGTCATAAAATATAGAATACAACAATAAATCTCTAAAGAACAATTCAATTATTATTGAATAACTATACATAAAAATTAAAAATGGACGTCAATTAATTCAGATTTAACTATTTTTTTTAAGGCCTTAAAATCGAAGATTTGACAAAAATTGAAGTAAATTCTTACTTTATTATTAAAAACGAAGGTTATTTAAAAGTATTTTCTTGACTTTAAAGAGGTGCTAAAAACCACTCTAAAACACTGTATACCTGCATATGTAGGTAATTGAAAAAAAACTAAAACAAAAGATCATTCTGTACCTATTCTGTACCCCTTCAAAAAAAAAGGCCTTCAGTTTCCTGAAAGCCCTTTGCCTACTAGTAGCGAGAACGAGATTTGAACTCGTGACCTCTGGGTTATGAATCCAACGCTCTAACCAACTGAGCTACCTCGCCATATTTTGAGGCTGCAAATATAACAACTTTTTTAGTCTATGCAAATCTTTTTTTACAAAATTTATTTTTTATTTATTTTATCTAGAAAGTATCTAATTAATGTATATATTGAGCCAATAATTTTTTGAATGAACACATGGAAGATAAAATAAAATTTGAACTTGAATTCCCAATACACGCATCCCCAACGTTACTTTACCAATATATTTCTACACCATCTGGATTATCTGAATGGTTTGCCGACAACGTAAATTCTAGAGGTGAACTTTATAAATTTATTTGGGATGGAGCTGAAGAACAAGCTAAATTATTAAGTAAAAAAAGTGGTGAACGTATCAAGTTCAAATGGTTACACGACGAAGATGCGCCGTATTATTTTGAACTGCGTATTCAAGTAGATGAAATTACTAAGGATGTTTCTCTTATTGTTATAGACTTTTCTGAAGAAGATGAAATTGAAGAAACTAAAATGCTTTGGGAAAATCAAATTTCAGATTTAAAGCATGTCTTAGGCTCTGCATAATCGATTTCTATATATTTTAAAGTATATTTGCCCGAAACTATTCGGGCTTTTTTTTTATGATTAATTTTAACGGTACTATTCAAGATAACAACACAGTTTTAAATGCTAACAATAGAGGTTTTGCATATGGTGATGCCCTATTTGAAACGATAAAAACATCTTACGGGAAAATACTTTTTTGGGAAGATCATTATTTCAGATTAATGGCTTCTATGCGCATTTTACGAATGGAAATTCCGATGCATTTTAATATGGAATTTCTTGAATCTAAAATTAAAAACACTTTAGAAGCTAATAGTTTAACCGATGCTTCTGCAAGAGTAAAGCTTACAGTGTTTAGAAATGAAGGGGGATTATATTTACCAGAAACAAACGATGTGACTTTTATAATTGATACCAAGCCTTTACAAGACGATTTCTACATCATTTCAGACCAAGTTTACGAAGTCGATTTATTTAAAGATTTTTACATCTCTCCTAGTTTATTATCTACATTAAAAACAAATAACAAGGTGCTTAACGTTGTTGGGAGCATCTACGCCAAGGAAAATAATTTAAATAATTGTTTGATACTTAATACCAATAAAAATGTAGTAGAAGCCTTAAATGGCAATGTTTTTGTAATTAAAGGAAATCTTATTAAAACAGCTCCTTTAAGCGATGGTTGTCTAAAAGGCATCATGCGTAAACAGCTTATTGAAATCATAAAAGCTATTCCAGAATACGAGCTTATAGAAGAATCAATTTCTGCATTTGAACTTCAAAAAGCAGACGAAATTTTTATAAGTAATACAATTGTTGGAATTCAGCCGGTTTCTAAATACCGCAAGAAGAATTTCACAAGCCATGTTTCAAAATCACTTATTCAAAAATTAAATGTAAAAATGAGGTTGAGTTAATTGTAACTCGGGTTTTCCGGTGCATTAGACCAAATACTATATTCGCCACCAAATTCTAGCATTTTCTCTTTCCAAAACGATTCATAATCTTTTTCAATGATATCTTTTTGGTAGACATTTTCTGTAACTACCCAAGAATTAACACTTAATTCTTCGTCTAATTGGTCGCTATCCCATCCCGAATACCCTAAAAAGAATCTTATATCTTTTTCTTTAATACGGTTATTCGCAATAAGTTCTGCAACAACATTAAAATCGCCTCCCCAGAAAATACCTAGGGAAATTTCAATACTATCAGGAATTAAATCTGGAACTTTATGAATAAAGTACAGATTATCCTGCTCTACTGGCCCACCATTGTAAACTTTAAAGTTTGCATCAATTTCTGGGATTAGGTCGTTAATTGTATAATCTAAAGGTTTATTTAAAATAAAACCTATAGAACCATCATCTGTATAATCTGCCAACAAAACTATAGACCGATTAAAAGATACATCACCTATAATTGATGGCTCTGCGATTAACAAATTACCTTTTTTTGGTTTTATTGTAATCATATTTCATAGGAATTTATAACTAAATCTAATATTATTTTTGTTAAAATCCAATATTTGATGAAAATATAATAAAAAAGCCTTCTATAAATAGAAGGCTTTAAATAATATGAATGGAGTAACTAATTAGTTTACAGCACCTGATAATTCAGATCCAGCTTTAAACTTTACAACCTTTTTTGCTGCAATTTGAATAGTTTTTCCTGTTTGTGGGTTTCTTCCTTCTCTAGCTGCTCTTTCAGAAACTGAAAAAGAACCAAATCCTACTAAAGATACTCTTTTACCTTCTTTTAATGCTCCACCTATTTCAGTAAGTGCACTTTCTAATGCTTTTTTTGCAGCTGCTTTAGATATTCCTGCATGTTCTGCCATTGCATCGATTAAATCTGTTTTGTTCATAATTTTAAATTTAATTATTAATAAATCGTCGGTTAAACTTTTAAATCAATACAAATTTATACGGATTAGCCAACCATGCAAGTAATGGCAAGGGAAATCCATGTATTTGTTAATAACTTTACATATTTGTTAATAACGAATATGTATTTCATCGAATTTTTGCTAAAACGAGCTATAATAAGGGTTTACAGCATTTTTGAACCCATTTTAAATTCATATCCGTTTAACAAGTCTTTTGCTTGCATATTTCGCTTTCCAGGAAGTTTCATATAATGAATATTTATAAAACCTTTTTCGACTGCAACTTTAATCTCTTTTTTTGTATTCTGAATAGAACCAATTTCGAAATTATGAGATTCAAGTTCCATTGTAGCTTCGTAAATTTTTATATCTAATGGCTCATCTCCATTTTGTAAAATACACCACCCTGCTGGATATGGACTTAAGCCTCGTATTTTATTATGAATATCTTGAATTGATGCCGTCCAATCTATCTTACAATTATCTCTGTTTAATTTATAGGCTGTTTTTAAATCGGCATTTTCTATTTGCGGCGTAGTTTTCACGTCTTCAGCCTCAATCTGCTTAACTGTTTTTAAAACAAGCTCGCTACCTAAAGCCATTAATTTATCATGTAACTGTCCCGCATTTTCATTCGCATCAATAGCAATTTCTTCCTGCTGAATCATTTCACCAGTATCGATTTCTTCATCAATAAAAAATGTAGACACTCCTGTTTTTGTATCTCCATTAATAATAGCCCAATTAATTGGAGCTGCTCCACGGTAGTTTGGCAATAATGAAGCGTGTAAATTAAAAGTTCCCAATTCTGGCATATTCCATACCACTTTAGGTAACATTCTAAAAGCGACAACAATATTTAAATTTGCATTTAAAGCTTTTAATTCGGTTAAAAATGCTTCATTTTTTAAATTGGTAGGTTGTAAAACGTTTAAATTTTGAGATACGGCATATTGTTTCACCGCACTTTCATTTAATTTTCGTCCACGACCTGCGGGTTTATCTGGAGCCGTAATAACTCCTACTATATTATATTGATTTTCGACTAAAGTCTTTAATGTGGAAACTGCAAAATCTGGAGTTCCCATGAATACAATATTTAATGTTTTCATTTTTTATTTATTTTGAAATCATATCAACTTAAAACACATGTTTAAGTATGGTATAATTTATAAGTATTTGTTTTTGTTAGTGCAATTATGTGATGCTCTAACAATAATTTCAAGACAGTTAAAACATCGGCTTCTGTGCAGTTTATTGCTGAAGCTAATGCTCTTGATGATAAATGGCCATGCTCTAAATGAGTAATCACTTGTTTTCTTATAGACGTAAAATCTGTCGGTTTAACAGCTTTCACAGCTCCTATACAAACAGAGCATATACCACAAGGTTTTAAATCTTTTTCGCCAAAATAAGTCAGTAACTGAATGTTTTTACAAACCGTATCGTTATTTACATACTCTAGTACACTTTGTACTTGCTTCTGTTTTAAATTATTTTGTTGTTCAATAATATTAGCAATTCTATTTATAGTTTTATCGTCTTCACGAGGTTCTATAAACGTCACTTGAGCATCTGTTTTAGTTTGCTGTAAGACGATAATTTCATCTTTTTCTAAAGTATTTAAAGCACGCATAAGCACATGTTCTTGAATAGATGCTTTTTCTGAAACTAAGGTTGCATTTATTTTTGTAGCATGTTCAAAAATACCGCCGTATGTTCTTAATAACGATTTTACAATGAGTTGTAATTCGGAGTGGGTATCTAGATAATGAAATAAAGAGGCATTGGAAATAACGAATTGAACTAAAGTTTTATTCTGAAATTGCTTAGTTAAAGTTATAATACTCGTTCTATCTAAAATTTGAAGTGCATTAAACGCCAAAACGCCATTAAATTTATATGCCTTACAAAACTCGTTAAAATTAAAATCGTGAGTGGTTAAAGCACCTTCTCCATAAGAAATCTGACAATAATTAGAGAGTTTTCTATACACTTGTTTTATAAAATCGATACTTGGTAAAACATCTAAAAACTGATTTTTCACCAATACATCGTCACTTTTATTTTTCAGAATTACGGCAAAAGCTTTTTCCCCATTTCTTCCGCCTCGCCCAGCCTCTTGGAAATAACTTTCTAGACTATCTGGTAAATTTAAATGAATAACGGTTTTAACATCAGGTTTATCGATTCCCATCCCAAAAGCATTCGTGGCCACCATAACCTGCATTTTGTTAGCCAACCAATCGTTTAAGCGTTCGTCTTTTTCATGATTACTTAATCCGCCATGAAAAGATGATGCTTTTATGCCTTTCGATTCTAAAAAATTTGCAATATCTAAAGTCAGTTTTCTGCTACGGACATATATAATAGACGATGATTTATATTTTTTCAGAATAGACTCAATACGGTAATATTTGTCATCTTCATGAAACATCATATAAGCCAAATTCGGTCTATAAAAAGATTGTTTAAAAATTTTAGGCTTAATAAAATCAAGTTCCGAAACAATATCATCTACAACTAAAGGTGTTGCAGAAGCCGTTAATGCCATACAATTTACTGTAGGATGCAATTCGCGAAGTATTGTAATATTTTTATAAGCGGGTCTAAAATCGTTTCCCCATTGCGAAATACAATGTGCTTCGTCTATGGCAATTATGTTGACATTCATTTGTCTAATCCGTTCTTGAACCAATTCTTGCTGAAGACGTTCTGGAGAAATATATAAGAATTTATACTTCCCGTAAATACAGTTATCCAACATGGTATCTAACTGACTATATGAAAGGCCGCTAGTAAGCGCCATCGCTTTTATACCTTTATCTTGTAATACCTGCACTTGATTTTTCATAAGTGCAACAAGTGGTGAAATGACGATGCAAATACCATCTTGTGCTAAAGCAGGAATTTGAAAACACATCGATTTTCCTCCTCCAGTTGGCATCAATACAAAAACATCTTCCCCATCAATCGCAGCTTGAATAGCTTCTTCTTGAAACGGACGAAATTCTGTAAAATTCCAATACTGCTCTAGTATTTTTAAAGGATGCTGCATTACAGCCCTCTTATTTCATTTAAAATATAATCGGCTCTATTTTCTACAGTATCAAAAGGGACATCAATTAAAGTGTAATTAAAACCTTCGTAAGTTTTTACTAAACATTCGTGAATTTCTATCGCTTGTTCAAAATTTTCGTAACGCACAGCATCGCTTTTATAAATTTCTTTCCAAGGTTTTAAAATAAAAATATGGTCGTATTCTAAAGATTTACATACATCTTTAAACGTATTTGGGTAAACATCTCCAATAAAATCCATGTATGCCAAAACGTCGGGCACACCACGATCTATAAAAACATAAGGTTTTACAATTGTGTTTGCTTCATGAAACTGAGATTCTCGTCCTTGCAAAAGGCGCTCGCTAAATAATAACGGCTGCGTTAAAAACATCTGTTCTTCCCCGTCTTCTCTAGCTTTTAAGGTTACCTGTCTGGATATTTCTTCTAAACATGAGTACCCTTTTTTTTGTAGTTCATGAATAATAGATGATTTTCCTGTTCCGGGACCTCCTGTTATGACAATTTTCTTCGTATTCAATTTGGCAAGGTTTTGGTTGTAAAATTCGTGATTTTAATCAGAAATAAAAAATGCTAATGAAATAGTATCTTAGCAAACTAAAAAATAATTATGAGTACACCACAAGATCAAACAGAATTTTACGATAAATTAAAAACACAATTATACGATACTGCAGTTTGGCCTGCAGAATATTTATACAAATTTATAGTAAAATCCGATCCAAAAAAAATAGCCGAAATTGAAGGGGCATTTAACAATTTAGGCGCTGTAATAAAAACACAGCCTTCAAAAAACGGAAAATACACAAGTATATCCATCAATGCTAAAATGAAGGATCCAGAAGCTGTTATCGAAAAATATAAAGAAGTTACAGAAAATGTGGAAGGCGTTATCAGTCTTTAATATTTTTTTGTATTTTGCGAGGGCATAATTACTTCGTGCACATTTTTAATACTACACAGAATATTTTGATAGATAACATAGAATATAACACCGAGCGTGAACATTTGATTATTCCAGAGTATGGAAGACATCTTCAAAAAATGGTTAATCATGCCAAAACTATAGAAGATAGAGACGACAGAAATAAAGAGGCACACGCCATTATTGCTGTTATGGGAAATTTACAACCGCATTTACGCGACGTTCCAGATTTTCAACATAAACTTTGGGATCAGCTTTTTATAATTGCTAGTTTTGAATTGGATGTAGATTCCCCTTATGGTATTCCTGATAAAGAGTTGTTAGAAAAAAGACCTGACAATTTACCTTATCCTCAAAATTTTCCAAAATATCGTTTTTACGGAAACAATATTAAGACCATGATCGATGTTGCAAATACATGGGAAGAAGGCGATCTTAAAGATGCACTTATCTACTCTATTGCAAATCACATGAAAAAATGCTTTTTAAATTGGAATAAAGATACTGTAGACGATAATGTGATTTTTAATCATTTATATGAATTGTCTGATGGTCAAATCAATTTAAAGAATGCAGACGAAGATCTTTCTGATTCTACAAGTTTATTACGGACTAAAAAGAAATACAGCACGACTACGAATACAAAGAAGACCTACAAGAAAAACACGAATACAAATACAAATTCTAACCGTAATAGAAAACGCTACTAAATAGCTATGGCAACATTTATTATTGAAGGACAACACCAATTACAAGGTAGCATCCAACCACAAGGCGCAAAAAACGAAGCTTTACAAATTTTATGTGCAGTACTTTTAACTGCTGAAGAAATTACCATTAACAACATCCCCGATATTGTTGATGTTAATAAACTTATAGATCTATTACGCAAACTAGGTGTAAAAGTGAACAAACTTGAAAAAGGATCATATACTTTTAAAGCAGACGAGGTTAATCTAAAATATTTAGAATCTGAAGCCTTTAAAGAGGATGGAAAAGGTCTTCGTGGCTCTATAATGATTGTTGGTCCACTATTAGCTCGCTTCGGAAAAGGATATATTCCTAAACCTGGTGGAGATAAAATTGGTCGTCGAAGATTAGATACGCATTTTGAAGGGTTTATAAATTTAGGAGCCGATTTTAGATATAATAAAGAAGATCACTTTTATGGTGTTGAAGCTAAAAAACTAAAAGGAACTTACATGCTTCTTGATGAAGCTTCGGTTACCGGAACAGCAAATATTGTAATGGCTGCTGTTTTAGCCGAAGGAAGAACTACAATCTATAATGCTGCTTGCGAACCTTATTTACAACAGCTGTGTAAGATGTTAAACCGTATGGGCGCAAAAATTAGCGGCATAGGTTCTAACATGTTAATTATAGATGGTGTTGATATTTTAGGAGGAACAGAACACCGCATGCTTCCAGATATGATTGAAATTGGAAGTTGGATTGGTTTAGCTGCAATGACAAAAAGTGAACTTACAATTAAAAATGTAAGTTGGGACGATCTTGGACAAATACCAAATGTATTTAGAAAACTAGGTATAACTGTAGAACGACAAGGCGACGATATTCATATTCCAGCACATACTGATGGTTATGAAATTCAGAGTTTTATTGACGGTTCTATACTTACAATTTCCGATGCACCGTGGCCTGGATTTACACCAGACTTGTTAAGTATTATTTTAGTTGTAGCAACACAAGCAAGAGGAAGCGTACTTATACATCAGAAAATGTTTGAAAGCCGATTATTCTTTGTCGATAAATTAATCGATATGGGAGCAAAAATTATCCTTTGCGATCCGCATCGTGCAACTGTTATCGGTCACGATTTTAAATCGAGTTTAAAAGCAACAACCATGACCTCGCCAGATATTCGAGCTGGTGTTTCTCTTTTAATCGCTGCATTATCTGCGAAAGGAACATCTACAATTCATAATATTGAACAAATAGATAGAGGTTACGAAAACATAGACGAACGTTTACGCGCTATTGGAGCAAAAATCACACGATTAGATTCAAATTAGCGAATAATATATCGATATCAAAAAGGAGGTTTAAAATTATATTTTAAACCTCCTTTTTTTTTTCAAAAAATTAAATATCTCTTTTTTTTATTTCTGAAAAATTCAAAAACTTTGAACAACTCATTTCTGAGCTAAATTGTTTAAGAAAGTTTACACGTTAACAAATGCTATTAATTTTTGAATTTAATTTAATCCAAATTGTTAAGTCTTTTTGTTCCTTACGACCTAAATAAAAACACCAATCAGAAATCAAACTTTTCTATATCAAATTTAGTACGACATCACGTTCTTTATTCGCTGTAGTCACAGTATTTGGTTGCAAGTAAAATCAACAAAAAATAATAGTTCAACGACCTAAAACCTCAACAGAAATAATTATGGAAAAAGAAAAAAAACCCCTCTTTAATAAGTGTATTAGACGCTAAAAAAGATGATTTTAACACCGAAGCTCCAGAAGACAAAAAGAAAGATTATGCTGAAGGCTTAAAAGCTGTTGAAGAAAGCGGCATAATTAAAAATGCAAAACATATTGGAGACAAAGCTCCTAATTTCACACTTAAAAATGCAGTTGGTAAAGACGTATCTTTAAACGAATATCTAAAAAAAGGACCTGTAGTATTAACATGGTATCGTGGTGGTTGGTGTCCTTATTGTAATTTAACGTTACACAGATTACAACAAGAATTAAGTAATTTTCAAGCTGAAGGTGCCAATTTGTTAGCCTTAACTCCTGAATTACCAGACAAATCTATGGATACAACTGAGAAAAACGAACTTAAATTTGAAGTTTTAAGTGATGTTGGAAATATTGTTGGACAAGATTATGGTATTATTTACAAACTTACAGAAGCTGTTGCAGATCGTTATCAAAAAGGATTCGATTTACATGGATCTAATGGAGATGAAAGTGATAAATTACCTTTAGCTGCAACTTACGTAATTAACCCAGATGGTAAAATTACATATGCTTTTTTAGATGTCGATTACCGTAAAAGAGCAGAACCTGCAGATATTATTACTGCATTGAAAGCTTTAAAATAAATTCAATACTTTATTAAAAAAGTAAAGAGGCTGCCCTCCCAAACAGCCTCTTCTTAATTAAGTAGTAAGAACTACTTCAACTAATAGCTATTCAAAGGTAAGGAGCTTAAATATTTATATTTTACTGAAACCCGTAATTTGGATAAAAATTTTAAAATAAAATAAAACACCTTTAAAAACGCGTCTAACTTAGTCGCGTTTTTATTTTTTCATACAACTGATTATCATATTATTAAAACTTAATTCTACTCTGTTTTCAAAATCAAGTTACCTATTAAAAAATTTTATTATTTATGTAAATAAATTTTATATTTTAATTTTTATTGGAAATATGGCTCAATATTAAATTCAGCAAATAGATATTAGCTTTAATTATAGGTACACAAAACTTAGTGAAATTATTTCTTCAGCATTATCTAAATACATCACTTTTTAAAAGGTATCGCAAGCTAAATCCAGAAGACTCTTCATTAAAGGAAAAAACACACTTCCACTTAATTTGTACCCTCCTTTAATTAAAATAGACATCAAAAAAGAAAACTGATGTAAATCATATCTGTATCTATCTTAATTATATATCTTTATAAATTACAACTTGATTAATTATCAGACTGACGACTAACAAATTAACCTTTTAAAATGATAGTTTAATTTAATTCGGATAAATTTGTCTTAATTAAAATTAATATATATATTTACACCTTAATTAATAATTTATGTTTTCAAAAGCATGTGAGTACGGTATTAGAGCTTCTATTTTTATTGCGTTAAGTTCCCTAGAAGAACGTCGCGTTAGTCCTAAAGAAATAGCTAAAGAAATAAATTCACCCGAAGCCTTTACCGCTAAAATTTTACAAGCCTTAGCAAAACATAATGTTGTTAATTCAATTAAAGGTGCACATGGTGGTTTTGAAATCAATAAAAAGGATATTAAAACTATAAAGTTATCTGATATTGTTGATGCTATTGATGGAGACAATATTTATAAAGGTTGCGGATTAGGTTTACATGAATGTGATGAGAATAGACCCTGCCCTATGCACGAAAAATTTAAGTCGGTAAGAGACGAATTAAGATATATGTTAGAATCTACAGATTTAGAATCTTTAGCTTTAGATATCAAATTAGGGGAAACCTTTTTAAAACGATAAAAAAAATTTGCAAATAAAAAAGACAATTTTGTCTGAATTAAAATCAATTAAACAACCTCTATATTATTATCATTATGAACAAAGAAAAAAAACTATGGATATTATTTGCCGCAGTTGTTATCTGCTCCTTTAGCGTACTGGGTTACTATGGCTTTGAAATTTATCAACAATCTCCTCCTATACCTAATACAGTGGTTTCCGATACCGGAGAAACCATTTTTACTGAGGCAGATATTCAAGACGGACAAAATATTTGGCAAAGTATTGGCGGACAAGAATTAGGTTCTATTTGGGGACACGGAGCTTATGTAGCACCAGATTGGACCGCAGATTGGTTACACAGAGAAGCCGTTTATATTCTAAATATTTATGCTGAAAAGGACTTTGGAAAACCTTATGATGACATATCCGACGAGCAACAAGCTGCTTTAAAAATAAGATTACAAAACGATGTTAGAAAAAACACCTTTAATGCTGCAACAAATACAATTACCATTAGTCAAAATCGTGTAGAAGCGATTCGTTATTTAAGTAATTATTATAAAGGATTATTTACAAACGACCCATCTTTTGACAAATTAAGAGCAGATTACGCCATTCCGAAAAACACAGTTAAGGATGATGCGAAAATGCAAAAAATGAATGCCTTTTTCTTTTGGGCAACATGGGCAACGGTTACAGAACGTCCCGACAGTAACGTATCTTACACACACAACTGGCCTGCAGACGATCTTGTTGGAAACGTACCAACAATGGATTTAATGGTTTGGTCTGGTGTTAGTATTATTCTACTTATTCTATGTATTGGTGTTCTTGTGTTCTATCATGTAAAATCTGGTGTAGACGAAGATATGCCTGTTCCTGCTGAAGATCCATTACTTAAACAAGGGATGACACCAAGTATGCACCTTATTAAAAAATACTTTTGGGTTGTGACTTTATTAATGGTTCTACAAATGTTATTAGGAATAGTTACCGCACACTATGGTGTTGAAGGTGACGGATTCTACGGCTTTGCATTAGACCAAATATTACCATATTCTGTAACACGAACTTGGCATACCCAATTGGCTATTTTCTGGATCGCCACAGCATGGTTAGCAACGGGTTTATACATTGCTCCAGCAGTTTCAGGTAAAGATCCTAAGTTCCAAAAATTTGGTGTAAACTTCTTATTCTTTGCCCTTTTAATTATTGTATTGGGATCTATGATTGGACAATGGTTTGGTGTGATGCAAAAATTAAACTATTTAGAAAATTTCTGGTTCGGCCATCAAGGTTACGAATATGTAGACTTAGGTCGTTTCTGGCAAATATTCCTTTTTATTGGACTTGTATTATGGTTAGCATTAATGGTAAGACCGTTACTTCCTGTACTAAAACGTAAAACTGAAGAGAAGAATCTTATTATCATGTTCTTAATTTCTTGTACAGCTATTGCTCTGTTTTATGCTTCTGGATTAATGTGGGGACAACATACAAATCTTGCCATTGCAGAATATTGGAGATGGTGGGTTGTACACTTATGGGTTGAAGGATTCTTTGAAGTTTTTGCCACTGTAGTAATAGCATTCCTATTTGTTAGACTGGGATTATTAAAAACAAAAACAGCAACTTTAAATGTTTTAATAGCAACTATTGTGTTTATGTCTGGTGGTATTTTAGGAACATTTCACCACTTATATTTCTCTGGAACACCAAAAGCAATTATGGCATTAGGAGCAACGTTTAGTGCACTTGAAGTTGTACCATTAACGTTAATCGGATACGAAGCTTATCATAATTATAAACTATCTAAAGCCACCAAATGGATTGAAGATTACAAATGGCCAATATACTTTATGATTGCCGTTGCATTCTGGAATTTCTTAGGTGCTGGAATTTTTGGTTTCATTATTAATCCGCCAATTGCATTATACTATATTCAAGGATTAAACACTACGGCTTTACATGCACACACTGCATTATTCGGAGTATATGGTATGTTAGGAATCGGATTGATGCTGTTTGTATTGCGAAGCTTATACAGAAATGTACAGTGGAACAACAAACTTTTAAAAACCGCATTTTGGTCGTTAAACTTTGGCCTTTTAGGAATGGCACTATTAAGCTTACTTCCAATGGGAATCTGGCAAGCTATTGAAAGTATTGAACACGGTATGTGGTATGCCCGTTCTTCGGAATTAATGCAAGACCCCACAATGATTACATTAAAATGGATGAGAACCATAGGAGACGTCATCTTCGCTGTAGGAATTGTTTCTATATGCTGGTTTGTATTCGACTTAACACTAAAAAATAAAATAACAAAAAACAATTAATACATAATATTATGGACACTATAACACAAAAACACGTAGGAACATTTGTTGCTGAAGATTTTAGAACTGCCGCAGTTTTTACTAAATATGGAATCGATTTTTGCTGCAGAGGAAACAGATCGTTAGAAGAAGTTTGCGAGAAAAACGGCATTTTAACGAGTGAATTAGTAGACAGTTTAGAGCATGTTATCAATTCTAAAACAGATCAATCTATAGATTATAAATCTTGGCCATTAGATTTGTTAATTGATTATATCGAGAAAAAACATCATCGATATGTGGAAGAAAAATCACCTATCATCAAACAATTTTTAGATAAGTTATGCAACGTTCATGGAGAGAGACATCCAGAATTATTCGAGGTAAATGAATTATTCACAGCATCTGCCGGCGAATTAGCGCAACATTTAAAGAAAGAAGAAATTATTTTATTCCCTTTCGTTAAACGTTTATTAAAAGCAAAATCGACTAACACCCCAATTGAAGCTCCAGGATTTGGCACTGTTAAAAACCCGATTGCCATGATGATGCAAGAACATGATAATGAAGGTGTACGTTTTAGACAAATAGCAGCCATTACAGATGGATACACACCACCTGCCGATGGGTGTAATACGTACAAGGTAACTTATGCAATGCTAAAAGAATTTGAACAAGATTTACATCTGCATATTCATTTAGAAAACAACATACTGTTCCCTGCTGCCGAAAAATTGGAAAGTGAGTTTTGTTAAAAATCCGATTAAATAATTTAAATTCCGGAACACTAATTTTATAATGTTTCGGAATTTCTATTTTATGTAAAAATGATTTCAAAAAAACTGATTCTTGTTTGTCTTTTTAATTTCCTTGTTGCCGCATTAATGGGGCTTACTATGCGTTTTGCTTTTGTATCGCCCATAGATTTTAACTACCGAAATTTAATGCATGCACATTCGCATGTCGCCATGTTGGGTTGGGTATATTTAATGCTATATGTTTTTATAGTGAATTACTTTGTTTCTGAGAAACAAAAAGTTTTCAATCGCTTATTTTGGCTTACTGAATTTGCTGTGGTTGGTATGATGATTAGTTTTCCTATACAAGGTTATGCCGCATTTTCTATATCATTTTCTACCCTTCATATTTTTTGCAGTTATTACTTTGTATATCTTGTTTTTAAACATCAAAATATAGACTCTAAACCAACTAGAATACTTTTGAAAACCGCACTAATCTTCATGCTAATTTCGACTATTGGTGTTTGGTGTCTAGGACCAGCCGTTGGCCTTTTAGGACAGGCATCTGCATTTTATCAAATCGCAATTCAGTTCTTTTTACACTTTCAGTTTAATGGCTGGTTTTTAATTGGACTCTTGGGGTTGTTTTTTCATTTTTTCAATTTAAAAGACAATTCATTATTTAAGCATTTTCATCTTACATTGGTATTATCTACAGTGTGTACTTTAGCCTTACCTGTAAGTTGGTTCGCTCCTACTCCAATTTTAAATTGGATAAATGGATTTGGTATTCTATGCCAGATTGCGTGTTTCATTATGTTTATTAAAATGTCTAAATCTGCTATTAAAACACATCTCAATTCCGTTACCAAAGACGCTAAATATCTATATATTTTTGCACTGATTTCTTTTACTATAAAAATTATATTCCAAAGTGCATCACTTTTTCCGTACATAGCCCTAATCGCTAAACAAAATCATAATTTCGTGATTGGATTTATTCATTTAACGATGCTAGGTGTTGTAACTGGATTCCTATTTGCGTATATCATTCAATCGAAAACAACCTATACGGCATCCCTTTTCAAATATGGAGTCTATAGCTTTATTTTAGGATTTTTAGGCACCGAATTTATGCTTTTCTTTCAAGGGATACGCTTTGTGTTTGGCATTGGTTTAATTCCTAATTATTACCTTTTATTATTTATATTGAGTTCCTTTTTAGTCTTAGGCATAACTCTTATCTTTATTAGCATATTACAATCAAAAACAAACTATTATGACAGAAAAGAAACCATTAAAACGACATAAATCTTTACAACCTCTTAGCAGAGATCATCATCATGGATTATTATTGTCCTGGAAAATTAGAACAGGATTTAAGAAAAATGTTGAGGCTAACCGTATTAAAACCTATACAGATTGGTTTTATACGGCTCATTTAATCCCTCATTTTGAAATGGAAGAAGCTCATATCTTTTCGCTTTTAGCGGAAGACAACCTCTTAAGAATACAGGCTATTGATGAACACAAGCAAATAAAAGATTTGATAGAAAATACCGACAATTTAGATGAAAATTTGAATCAAATCGCCGATGTTTTAGAAAAGCACATACGTTTTGAAGAGCGTGTTTTATTTCCTGAAATTCAGAACATAGCAACTCCTGAAGAAATGGCGCATATTGAAACTATTCATTACGAACCAAACATTCCTGATAAAATTGATGACGAATTTTGGAAGTAGTTTGAATTTTCAGTATTAAAAGTCATGATTTCCTATAGTTCTAATTTACACTAAGCATAGCACATTTATCACTTACAATCTTTTGATGATAACAATAATGAGATGCTGAAATAAATTCAGCATGACTCACTTTTTAGCTTACCGTCTCCCTGAATTTAGTTCAGGGTCTCACATAAAGCTCTAACGTATTTTGACAAATAAAACACAAAAAGCACCAACAAAACATATATAGTTTCAAATTGGTGCTTAAACACTAAACGTAAGTTTTAAATAGAGTTACTATTCGAGATTTTAGACGTTACATTTCATTCACTGCTTTCTCAATATTCTCAATGGTTTCGTCTGAGTTTACACCCAAACCTTCTTGTTGAAACACCAATTCCCCAGCTTCATTAAACACACTAATTATGTTTGAATGTGAGAAATCCATTGGCGTAATTTCTTTATATTTCACCGCTAAAACTGCAGCAAATTCTCTTGTATTTTCTTCGGAAGATCGTAAGAATACCCATGGTTCTTCGTCCATAAAATTTTCTTTTGCAAACCCTTTTAAACGTGCTGGTGTATCTGTTTCAGGATCGATACTTACAAAAATCATTTTTACTTTTCCTTTAGTATTTTCAGGTAAACGCTTTTCAATATTACGCATATCGGCAACCAACCTTGGACAAGCCGCTTTACAAGTAGTATAAATCATTACCATGACTAAAACATCTCCTTTTAAATCTTTTAACTGAATATCTTCACCATTCTGATTCGTCCAAGTTGAAGGCAAATTGTAAATAGACATGTCTGAGATTTCATCAGATTTTTCCATTTGCTGAGTTTTATTTTCTGTTTCAGTAGTATTAGTACCTTTTTTACAAGACACAAATCCTAATAAAATAAGAGTAAAGACTAAAATTGCTTTTTTCATAATCATATATTTTAAGGTAGAGGCACATCTTTAACGCATCTGAAACCTAAATTTTTAATACTATAACGTGCAGAGATACTTCCTCTAAAAGCATAGCGCATAAATGCAGCATAATTCATTAAATCGGTTGCACCAATGGCAGCACTTCCGCAAAATAAATTGGAATCTTTATCGACATCTTTTCTAGATTCTCCAGTAATTAAAATGGAATTAAAATCTGAAGTCCATTCCCAAACCAATCCGTGTAAATCTTTAACACCCCAATAATTTTCAGAATTTCGACCAACTTCATAGGTGTTTGTTCGTGGAGCTTCATACCAAGATAATATCTTTTGATTATAAGTTTCCTTTACACGAGCATCGGCAAGTTCTTCGTCAGACATGGCAACATATTCCCATTCATCAACCGTAGGCAATCGTTTCCCTTGACATTTGCAATAATTACTTGCGGCGAACCAAGACACATAAGTAATGGGACTTTTAGGCTTTTCGGTATCGTTTAACATGGTATCATTTTTCCAATTTCTTAAATATGTACCATCAATAAATAGTTTTTTAGCTTTAGATTTTTGCCATTCTGGATACTCCTTTACAAAAGCAACATACTGCTCATTTGTAACCGGTAACTTATCCATTAAAAAATCACTAACTTTTACAAGTGTAGAATCACGACCATAAAGGGGAATGTAACTTCCCCCTTTAATCGTAACCATATCTTCAGTTGTTTGCGCAAAAAGTATTTGCGTAAGCAATGCCATACAAAACACTAAATATGTTTTTTGTAGCATAGTTTTAGTTTTAATTATTTCTGATTTCTTACTTTAAGAACCATTTCAGGAGTCACCACTTTTTTAGAGTTTCCCCAGCTATTATACACGTAGGTTAATACGTTTGCAATTTCGCTAGGCGATAAAGTCTGTCTTGTCATTACACTATTATATTGCTCTCCATTTACTGTTATTTCTCCTGTTAAACCATGTAAAACAACACCAATAGCACGATCTACATCTGCATTTAAATAATCTGAATTTGCTAAAGGAGGAAATGCGCTTGGTATACCTTGACCTTCTGCTTGGTGACATGCAAAACATGTTTGCATATATGTCTGTTTACCAAATTCTAGTTGTTCGTCTAGAGACTGTGCAGGAATATCGCTTTCTGCAATTTCACCAGTATCTGGCATAGTTTGGATTCCTCCACCTTCAGGCAAGTAAATGTCATCTCTTAATTCTCCAGAGTAAATGGTTTTATTTTCTTCTCCTTCAACTTTAAGCATACCTAAAGCCCCTTTATTAAAAGCTCTAAAAATAGAATGATCCACCATAATGAATGTTCCAGGAACATCAACTTTAAATTCAACTATAGCTGCACCACCCGATGGAATTAATGTAGTTTGCACATTTTCGTTAATAAGATCTCCACCTTCAACATGAACACGATCGAAAATTTCTCCAATTACGTGAAAAGATGACACCAAGTTTGGACCGCCATTTCCTACAAACAATCTAACCGTTTCTCCAACATTTGCAGTAATTGCATTATCTCCTGTTAAGGCACCAACTTTACCATTAAACACAACATAGTCGGCTTTTTCATCAATTGCTTTTTGCATATCGAAAGGTTGTAAACCACGATCGCCATGAGCGCCTTTGGTATAAAAATCTCCTTGCATCATATAATATTCCTTATCTACTGGAGGTAAACCACCTTCCGGTTCCACTAAAATAAGTCCGTACATTCCATTTGCAATATGCATTCCTACAGGTGCTGTTGCACAGTGGTAAACAAATAATCCTGGATTTAAAACTTTAAATGAAAATACTTTTTCATGTCCTGGTGCTACAAAAGATGATTCTGCTCCTCCACCCGGACCATTTACAGCATGTAAATCGATGTTGTGTGGTAATTTATTATCTGGATGATTCTTTAAATGAAATTCTATTTCATCTCCAACTCGCGTTCTAATAAAACTTCCTGGCACCGAACCTCCAAAAGTCCAATACACATACTTAACGCCATTAGTCATTTCACCTTCTTGCTCAAGAATTTCCATATCCACTATAAGCTTTTTCGCTTTTCGAGAACCAATGGGCGTAGGCACAAATGGCGGGGCGGTTAACTCGGCTATCATTTCTTGACTTACTGTAATATCTTCTGCGTTTTTTTGTTCAGATTTACTTTTATCAGCACAAGATGCTAGAGCGACACAAGCTAATGCAATCAATGAGTGCCTCAAATTGAAGACTTTTCTTAGAGCATTTTGTTTTATTTTCATATCCTTGGTTTTAACAAATTAGTTTTAAACTCATAAAAGACCTTTTTATCTTTTATATAGATCAAATTTAAAGTTAGTTTTTATAATAAAAAATGATAATTATCAGTTTCTGACACCATAATAAATTTTATGTTATTTTTAAAGGTAAACCATTATATATAAGCAAAATAAGAAAACTCACCTATTCCTAATTTATTTAAAAAAGCGATAGGTTTTATAGGTGATTATACCATATGAATAAAAAATAAAATTCACTTAATTTGAAGTTATTAGGATTAAGGATTTTCTAGCATTTAGTTCATAATATTTATACATCCAATTCACTTTATATTCTAATAGCCTTTTAGGATTTCTTTCGTACTGGAAATCAACAGTAAAGCAAACCAAAGCCAAAAAGAAACTAGGCTTAACATTTGTTAACAAGTTACATTTTTAAAAGTCATAAATAGTTGTATTTTTACACCTTATAAAACTAAATCATTAATGGGCAAGATCATTGCAATTGCAAATCAAAAAGGAGGAGTAGGAAAAACAACGACTTCTATTAATTTAGCTGCCTCTTTAGGGGTGCTTGAAAAAAAAGTATTGCTAATTGATGCTGACCCTCAAGCCAATGCTTCTTCCGGATTAGGTATAGATATTGAAACGGTAGAAATTGGAACTTATCAATTATTAGAACATACAAATACAGCAAAAGAAGCAATTCTTAAAACAGAGACACCAAATTTAGATATTATAGCGTCTCACATCGATTTAGTTGCAATTGAAATTGAACTTGTAGACAAAGACAATAGAGAATATATGTTGAAGCTTGCTTTGGCAGAAGTTAAAGACGATTACGATTATATAATTATAGATTGTGCACCATCTTTAGGTCTTTTAACACTTAATGCCTTAACAGCGGCCGATGCCGTAATTATTCCTATTCAGTGTGAATATTTTGCACTTGAAGGTTTAGGGAAACTATTAAACACTGTTAAAAGCGTTCAAAAAATACACAACCCAGATTTAGATATTGAAGGCCTTTTATTAACCATGTACGATTCGCGATTAAGACTTTCAAACCAAGTGGTAGAAGAAGTTCAAAAACATTTTAACGATATGGTTTTTAAAACAATTATACAGAGAAACGTACGTTTAAGTGAAGCGCCAAGTTTTGGTGAAAGCATTATAAATTTTGATGCTAGTAGTAAAGGTGCAATAAACTATTTAAGTTTAGCTAAAGAAGTAATAAATAAAAATTCTTAGAAAAGAACTATGGCGAAGGCATTAAAGAAACAAGCATTAGGAAGAGGATTATCTGCATTATTACGAGACCCAGCAAACGATATTAATTCGGTTCAAGATAAAAATGCGGATAAAGTTATAGGTAATATTGTTGAGTTAGAATTAAGTACTATTGAAATGAATCCGTTTCAGCCCCGTACAAATTTTAACGAGGAATCACTTCGCGAATTAGCATCTTCTATTAAAGAATTAGGTGTAATTCAGCCTATTACTGTTAGAAAATTAAATTTCAACACCTATCAATTAGTCTCTGGAGAACGTCGTTTTAGAGCTTCTGAAACTTTAGGATTAAAAACAATTCCAGCTTATATTCGAATTGCAAACGATCAGGAATCTTTAGAAATGGCCTTGGTTGAAAATATTCAACGTCAAGATTTAGATCCTATAGAAATCGCCTTATCATACCAACGTTTAATTGATGAAATTAACCTGACACAAGAGCAAATGAGCGATCGTGTTGGTAAAAAACGTTCTACAATTGCAAATTATTTACGCCTTTTAAAATTAGATCCGATTATTCAAACAGGAATGCGTGACGGATTTATTTCTATGGGTCACGGACGCGCAATTATTAATATTGAAGACCAGAACATACAGTTAGACATTTACACACGTATTTTAAAACATAAATTATCGGTTAGAGATACTGAAACTTTGGTTCGTAATTATAACGAAACTAATGAATTGGAAGATCCTAAATCTACTACTAAACCAGAAGTAGAAACGCCTGTATTTGTTAAGAAAAGTATTCAAGATTTTTCCGAATACTTCGGACAAAAAATTGATATTAAAGTTGCAAAAAATGGCAAAGGAAAAATCACTATTCCCTTTCAATCTGAAGAAGATTTTAATCGCATAAAAAAACTTGTACAGAGTGCAAAGTAAATTTTTTATAACTACTCTTTTCTCATTTTTTTTCTGTTTAAATAGCCTTGCGCAGGAAGACAGTAAAGAACCCGCTGCAGACAACATAAAAACTGGAGACACCTTAGTGGTGGACACTAGTAAAGTTGTTTCTAAAAAAGAAATGCGGAGAAAATTAAAGGATTCTTTAGCGATTACAAATCCCGAAATAGAATCCCGCTTCATAGATCCTTTGGCACCTGCTCGTGCTGCATTTTATTCTGCAATCCTTCCTGGTTTAGGTCAGGCTTACAATAGAAAATATTGGAAAATTCCTATCGTATATGCCGCATTAGGTACAGGAATTTATTTTTATGTCGATAATAATAAGGCTTACAATAGCTATCGAGATGCATATAAAAGTAGATTGGCCGGTTTTACTGACGATCAATATTACGGCCGCATATCCGACGATGGTTTAATAAACGCACAAGAGCAATTACGCCAAAATATGGAAATGTCTCTGCTTATCACATTTGGTTTATATGTATTAAACATTGTTGATGCCAACGTAGACGCGCATTTATTACAATTTAATATAGATGATAATTTATCGCTAGCACCACATTTTAATTACAACCAGATTGAAAGCACCACAAATCTCGGACTTTCCCTTAACTTTAAATTTTAAAACATGAAAATCGCATTACTAGGATACGGTAAAATGGGTAAAACCATAGAACAAATTGCCCTTAAACGTGGCCATGAAATAGTAATTAGAGCAAGTATCGAAGCGCCTGAATACGATATTACAAAAGCAGATATTGCTATCGATTTTAGTATGCCCAATGCTGCTGTAGGAAATATTTCAAATTGTTTTAATAATGGTGTTCCTGTCATTTCTGGAACTACAGGTTGGTTACAAGATTACGATAAAGTAACTGCTTTATGTGCAGAGAAAAAAGGCGGATTTATTTACGCTTCAAACTTTAGCTTAGGTGTAAATATCTTTTTTGAATTGAATAAAACACTAGCAAAAATGATGAGTAACCTAGACCAGTATAATATTTCTATGGAAGAAACTCATCATATACAAAAACTAGATGAACCTAGCGGAACAGCAATTTCTTTAGCAAACGATATTATTACGGAGCATAAAAGCTACGAAAAATGGGCGTTAAATACTCCAGAAACAAATACAATTCCTATCGTTGCAAAACGTATCCCAGAAGTTCCTGGAACACACGTTGTAACTTACGAAAGTAATGTAGATTCAATTACTATAGAGCACAAAGCACATAATAGAGAAGGTTTTGCCTTAGGTGCTGTTGTTGCTGCAGAGTGGTTATTAGGAAAAACAGGCGTGTATAGCATGAAAGATGTGTTAAATATTGGTTAATAGCTTAAAATTCTGTTACATTCCAACCTTTATTTATACAAATATTCAGATTAATTATTGTCGGTAAGACAGTTAGCAATAAAAGTAGATTATGACTTTAACTCAGTGGTTCATTTTTTTTATAATTATCCAAGTACTTCACGGATTAGGAACTTGGAAACTTTATGTAAAAGCAGGTAGACAAGCTTGGGAAGCTTTTATCCCGGTTTACAATGCTGTGATTTTAATGAAAATTATAAACAGACCTTGGTGGTGGACTATCCTTTTATTTTTACCAATTGTTAACCTAATCATGTTCCCTGTAATATGGGTGGAGACAGCTAGAAGTTTCGGTAAAAACTCGACTACAGATACTCTATTAGCAATATTTTCACTTGGTTTTTATAACTATTACTTAAACTATGTGGCAGAAGTAGAGTATAAAAAAGACCGTAGTTTAGAGCCCAGAACTAGCGCTGGCGATTGGATTAGTTCAATATTATTTGCCGTTGTTGCTGCAACTATTGTTCATACATACATTATTCAACCATTTACTATTCCGACGTCTTCTCTAGAGAAAACATTACTAATTGGTGATTTCTTATTTGTAAGTAAATTAAATTACGGACCACGATTACCACAAACAACTTTAGCGTTACCAATGGTTCACGATTCTATTCCGAAGACCAAATTAAAATCATATGTAGCCGATGATAATGTTGAAACAAAAGCCAACTCATTAAAAAATAAAACACTTTTACCGTATTTAAGATTCCCTGGTTTTCAGAAAATAAAACGTAACGATATCGTTGTGTTTAACTGGCCTGTAGATACTGTTCAGGCATTCTTTAAAAATCCAGACCGTAGTTATTGGAAACCAATCGATAAGAAATCGAATTACGTAAAACGTTGTGTTGGTTTGCCTGGTGATACTATTGAAATAATAGATGGCTATGTCTTTATTGATGGTGTACAAAATGAATTACCAGACCGTGCTAAACTTCAATTTAGCTACTTGGTACAACCTAAAACACATCAATTTAATGCTAAAGAATTAGCAGACAGATACGGAATTACCGACCGTTTTGGTATCATAAACGACAAAAATACGTATATGTTTATGTCGATTACAGATGAAGCTGCAGCCGAATTTAAAAATCATCCAAACGTAGAAAGTATAACACCAATTAAAGAAGAAAAAGGAGTTAGAGATTCTAGAATTTTCCCTCACAACCCTAATTACGATTGGAATAACGATTTCTTCGGACCATTATATATTCCAGAAGCAGGTGCAACAATTGACTTAAATGTAGATATGTTACCGCTTTACAAACGTGTTTTAACTGAATACGAAGGGAATACATTACAAGTTAAAGGCAATCAGATTTTTATAAATGGAGAAGCTACAGACACATACACCTTTAAACAAGATTATTATTGGATGATGGGAGATAACAGACATAACTCGCAAGATGCTAGAGCCTGGGGATTTGTACCTTTCGATCATGTTGTTGGAAAGCCTGTATTTATTTGGATGAGTTGGGATCAATACGGGAAACCGCGTTGGGACCGTTTCTTTACCACTGTTGGTGGATCAGGAAAACCAGTATCTTACCTAATACCAGCGCTAATTTTAATCGCAGGATTATTTGGTTTCAACGCCTATAGAAAACGTAAAAAAGCTAAAGCATAAACGTTTTATGAGTTTTAATAGCGTTTTACATCCTACATATTTTCCAAATGTTGCACATATGGCTGCCATTGCGCAATCTGATGTTGTAACATTTGAAATGGATGATAATTTTGCCAAACAAACTTATAGAACGCGTACATATATATATGCTGCAAACGGGAAATTATTACTAAATATCCCTGTAATTTATACGCAAAAGAATCGTCAGAAATATCGTGATGTAAAAATTTCAAATACCGAAAACTGGCAAAGTTTACATTGGAAATCTTTACTTTCAGCATATAAAACATCACCATTTTTTGAATATTACGAAGATGATTTACGTCCGCTTTTTGAAATGAAAGCAGATTACATTTTAGATTTTAATTTGAAGTGTTTCGACGTCATTTCTGAATGCCTTCAATTGGAAAAATCAATTCAAAAAACTGAAGAATTTAAGCATGAAATTAGTGAGGCTTCTGATTTAAGGTCGTTGGTAAACCCACAATCTTTTGTGAATTTTCAAAATGAAAAATACACACAAGTATTCGATGATAAACATGGATTTATAAACAATTTAAGCGTTTTAGATTTATTATTTAATGAAGGTCCAAATGCTTTAGAGTATCTAGAAAATCAAGATCTTTCGCTGTAATGTTACAATCGTTTATACATTATGGAATTCACTTTTTAGTACCTCTGGCTATTGCGTTATGGTTTTATAAACCACAATGGAAATACGCCTACTTAATCATGATTTGTGGTATGCTGATTGATGTGGATCATCTTTTTGCAACCCCTATTTTCAGCCCAGGACGTTGTAGTATAAACTTTCATCCGCTTCACTCCTATTGGGCTATTGCTTTTTACATCTTGCTTTTATTTCCGAAGAAAACACGACTTATAGGCTTGGGTTTAGTTATTCATATTATAGCAGACACTGTAGATTGTAGCTTAATGTAAAGTGATATTGGCCATGATGGGATAGTGATCAGAATACACTTCGGTAAAGGTTTTAAATCCGGTTATTTGCATTTCTTCGTCTGTAAAAATGAAATCAATTCGCACAGGGAAAAACTTAAAATTAAAGGTCTTTCCAAAACCATGTCCTGCTTCTCTAAACGTATCATTTAAATCACCTTTAATCATGCGATATACATAAGAACTAGCCGTATTATTTAAATCGCCAGTAATAATCATTTTATACGGACAACTATTTTTATGCTCTAAAAACAACTCAGTTTGCGACTGCTGCATAGCAAAAGACTTTCCTATACTCTTCAGTAAACGTTCGGAATCTTGCTTTTTTAGGGCTTCAACTTCTGGGTTAATTTTCAGAGATTGCAGGTGAATATTATAAACACGAATGGTATCTTTTCCTTTTACAATATCAGCATAAATAGCATTATTTGGCGTATTAGGAAATGTAACCGAACCTTTCGCAATTATTGGAAATTTAGAATATATAGCTTGCCCGAATTGTTTTTTTTCTCCAGCTAATTGAATGTATTTATATTTATAAAATGAAAAATCTGCACTTTTATTATTTGGATGATATTCTTGTAAACTTAAAATATCAGGGTATTCCGTTTTTGCAAATTTCGAAATTTCTAAACCCGTATCTGTATTCGGAATCCAATTGTAAATATTAAATAATCTTACATTATAACTCATAATGGAAAGATTGTCTTCACTAACACTGTCACTATCTGAATCACTTGAAAAATTATACAACGAACCCAAATAAAAATAACCAATTACCAAAATTATAATAGATAATAACATTTGGCGTTTTAGCTTTAATAACCAATATAAAGCGAATAATGCATTCACTGCTATTAGCAGAGGCACGGTAAGACTTAAAACAGATAAAAGGGCAAAAATCTTAGGCGGAAAAAGGGGTAAAATATAAGATAGTAGCAACAAGGTGGCTAAAATCGAATTGATGAAAAAGATAAATTTATCAATAACACTTAACTTACTCATACTTATTTTCCGGCTTTAAAAAGAAATGCTTTTTCTTCTTTAGTCAAACTGTCATAACCACTTTTACTAATTTTATCTAAGATAACATCGATACGTTTTTGATTGGTAAACGCATCAAATTCTTCTTTCTTAAACCCAGCCATATCTTTCTTGTTACGTTTATGAACGGTTTTAAGTGGTGATTTTTTGGATTTAGAAAACCAGCCTGTAATTTGATCAATCAAAGACTCGAAACCTTTACCTATATCATTTCCTTTTTTATACTGAATGGCATAAAAGTATCCTAATGCAGCGCCTCCAATATGTGCTAAATTCCCACCTGAATTTGTCCCGAATAAACCTATAACATCCATCGCAACTATGGCAGCACCAACAATCCATAATTTAATATTGAACGTAAAAAAACGTAAATCCATTTGTGGCATATAGGCACACATAAAAATTAAAAGTGCACGTATAGCTGCCGAAGCACCAACTAATCTGCTTCCTGTATTAAAGACATTTGGCAATACATTATAGCCTAATATAAAAACTAGAGCACCAGCAATAGCTCCTAAAAAATAAATGTTTATCGCCAGTTTTTTATTGAACACATTTAGAAACCATTGCCCAATAAAATACAACCAAATCATATTAAATAGCATATGAATAAAATCGTAATGCACAAAAGCATAAGTTATAAACGTCCAAGGCGTCACTAATAGTTCAGATAAATGGCTTGATAATTCTAACCATTTTAAACTAGAATGCTGGGGTAATGAAGACGTTAACGCTTGTAAAATAAATCCAACAAAAAAGACAACAACGTTTACAGCTATTATCTTTTCTAGAACATTTAAATGCGTTAATTTTTCTTTAATATCGTTATTAAGTGTGTTCATATATTAGTCCCAACGGTTTTTATTGAATTGTGTTTTCTTCCAATACCACATAATTAAGAAACCGGTTAAAGCTCCTCCAATATGGGCAACATATGCCGTGTTACTCGGACTAAAGAATGATTGTCCAGTAACAGCCGAAATTAAATCTAAAGCAATAATTCCAGGAATAAAATACTTCGCTTTTATAGGAATTGGTAAAAATATAAGCATCAATTTAGACTCTGGGTATAACATCCCGAAAGCGACTAATACCCCCATTATGGCTCCAGAAGCACCCACCATAGTACCATTAAAAACACTTACAAATTGTCCTAATTGTTCGGGGTCTAAAACTTGAGACCAGCGTGTGTCGTACATCGCATACCCGGAACGTAAAGTCTCCAACGTTTCTGCTTGCGTAAAACCTGCTCCTGTTAAAGCAGACATTCCAGAGGAATACTGATAATAATAGTATCCCAACATTAAGAGCGCGGCTCCTAAACCAGAAGACAGATAGAAGAATAAAAACTTCTTCCCTCCAAATTGTTGTTCTACAGGAGAACCAAACATCCAAAGCGCTAACATATTAAATGCGATATGCATAAGGCCTCCGTGCATAAACATATGTGTGAATATTTGCCAAGGTTGGAAAGCTTCATTCTTAGGGAAATGCAATGCAAACCAATCATAAAACAAGGTGCCACCACCTACAAACTGGGTCCCAATAAACATAATAACATTTATGATTATAAGGTGTTTAACTATATCGGTAATTCTACTCATAATATCTTTATTTCTATGAAATTACATAAATTTTTTATCTAACTCATCAACCGTCATGGTGATAAATGTAGGTTTATTAGTAGGCGAAACGTTGGGATCTTTACAAGCAAATAGACTATTTACCAAATGATCTTGTTCTGCTTGAGCAAGCGATTGCCCAGATTTAATTGCTAAACTTTTCGCTAAAGATTTTGCTAATAAATCGGCTGCACTAAAATTTGCATCCGGCACCTCGTGTTCCACATCGCTAATTAATTGCTCTAATATAATACTTACTTCGCTTTCTGGAACATTAATTGGCAGACCAATTATTTCTACCATATGATCTTCGAAATTCTGAAACACAAAACCAGCGTATTCTAAATCACTTTTTAAATTCAAAACAATATCATGTTCTTGTTTTGACAATTGAATTTGCAGCGGAAATAATAACTGCTGACTCACCGTATCTTTTCCTGTTATATACTTTAGAAAATCTTCATAAAGAATACGTTGGTGCGCACGATGTTGGTCGATAACTAACATCCCCGATTTAATGGCGCTTAATACATATTTATTTTGAAGTTGATACGAAGATTGCTTTGAAGACATCTGTGAATCATCAAACAGAGACGCAGTGCTTTCTACACTTTCGAATTGGATTTCACTAAAATCATTTTTCGATTTTGTGCCTTTCGACTCCATTCCAACATATAAACTTTCCCAACCCGCTGTTGATGGGTCTTTGCGTCCAGAATAAGATGATGAAAATGATCTTGAAGGCGCTACAGGTTTTTCGGCATTAAACGGATTGAAAGACCGGTCTACTTCAATAGTCGGTGTACTTGCAGATTTATTTGAATAATCGTAAGGTGTATCTAAATTCGCATCACGTTCAAAATCTAAAACAGGTGCAATATTAAATTGTCCTAAACTATGTTTTACAGATGCCCTTAAAATGGCGTATAACGTATGCTCATCGTCAAACTTGATCTCGGTTTTTGTAGGATGAATATTAATATCGATGGTTTGCGGATTCACTTCTAAATTCAAGAAATAACTCGCATGGGTACCATCTTTTATAAGTCCTTCAAAAGCGGCTGTTATCGCATGATTTAAATAGGCACTTTTTATAAATCTATGATTCACAAAAAAGAATTGTTCTCCTCTAGATTTCTTAGCATATTCAGGTTTTCCAACAAAACCAGAAATTTTCAAGACATCAGTATCCTCATTTACAGGTACTAATTTCTCATTGGTTTTAGGTCCAAAAATATTTACAATACGTTGTCTGTAATTACTTTGTGGTAAATTAAAAACTTCCAATCCGTTATGATACATGACAAAACAAATACTGGGATGAGCCAAGGCTACACGCTGAAACTCATCAATAATATGACGTATTTCAACCGTATTCGATTTTAAAAAATTACGGCGTGCTGGAATATTAAAAAACAAATGTTTTACAGCAATCGATGTTCCTGTTGGCGTAACTACCACATCTTGGTTTACAATCTCGCTACCTTCAATAGTTATTGTTGTACCAACTTCTTCATCAGCTTGTTTTGTTTTTAATTCTACATGTGCAATCGCAGCAATACTAGCTAAAGCTTCTCCACGAAAACCTTTTGTATTGAGTTGGAATAAATCTTCGGCAGAACGAATTTTTGAAGTAGCATGACGCTCAAAACTCAAACGCGCATCTGTAACACTCATTCCTAAGCCATCGTCTATAACTTGTACTAATGTTTTACCGGCATCTTTAACCAATAATTTTATGGTTCCTGCTTGGGCATCAATTGCATTTTCTAATAATTCTTTAACTACGGAAGCTGGCCGTTGCACTACCTCGCCCGCTGCTATTTGATTGGCAACATGGTCTGGTAAAAGTTGAATAATATCTGCCATTATTTATTTGGAAGGAATATGGATAAATCGAATTCTATAATAAACAGAAAAACAAGAATAAGAATAGCAATAATAATTATAATACGTCGGTTAGCAGAACGGTCAGGTGTTTCTTTTAATTCTTCAAATGCATTTTGGAATTTAGATTTTATACCACCGGATGGACCAACCGTTTTTCTATACTCGTCGAATTTATGTTTCATTTCGTACGGACTCCCTTCGCCATCATTTTTAAAATGTCTGGACGTGTACGTAAATTTTTTATTTGTTCTGGTTTTAAAAATCCCCATGTTACTTGCTACAATTCATAATTATTTAAAACATACCATAAAACTATCACCAAAATAAAAATTACAAGCCACCCCGTTAAACGGATGCCTTTTTTACCTTGATGCTTTCGCGTTTGTTTAAGCTCGTCCCATTTAGAAGACATTTCGTTAGAAGGTTTAACCGCTTCTTCTCGAAGTTTAGGTTTATAATTAAACGCTTTATTTTTTTTCTGATTAAACAAATTCACTTTTTAAAAACTAGTCTGTGTTAATCTCCAAATGTACTCAAAATTGAGAAGAAAGTCGAATCTGAATTCTAAAAAAATGTTAACAAAAGTCACGTAAACAGTACGATTTATCCAATTAATTCATCTTCATTACAATATTAGTTATCAGATAAATAAAATATTACAACTTTAAAAAAACTTTAAATCGGTTTAGAAATCAATTTTGTAAAATCAAAAAGCACCCCGGGAAGGATGCTTTTATCGCTATTAATCAACACTAGATAAGTAACCCTAAGGTTTAACTATCACGTTTTATAATTTGAAGTAATTCCGATTTTTGAACCACTCCAGATTGTCTCCATATTTGTTTTCCCGACTTATAAAGAATTAAAGTAGGCACGCCTTTTACATTCAATTGCGAGGCTAACTCTTGATTCTTATCGACATCTATTTTTAGTATTGAAACCGAATCACCAAGACTATCTTTTACGTCTTTTAAAATCGGAGCCATCGCTTTGCAAGGCCCACACCATTCGGCGAAAAAATCTACCAATACAGGTTTATCTTGTTTTATTAATTCTGAAAACCGACTCATTTGTCAAAATGTATTAAAATTTGCGATTGCAAAAGTATGACTTTTAATCAATTACCATGTTATTGTTTAATATTTATTTAACCTTTAGTTAATATTGAAGCTATCGGATTTAAATTATTAATGAATGAAGTTAGATGTTCAAAACACAATTTGGCAATACATTAACTTTTGGATCCACTAAGATATCACCCTGAAACAAGCTCAGGGTGACTCGGTGATTTAAAACATATTTTAGAAAAATAAGTAGTGTTGAATTGTTGTTTTTTCTGAAGTCCAATTCATAGTTAAAGGAATTATTTCTTTAAAGTTGAAGGACAGACAAAATCTGTTAAAGGAATTCCAGCTTCTCTTATGGATTTAATACCTCCTGCAACATCTATTAAATTATGAAATCCACGACTTTTTAAAATTGAAGCTGCAATTATCGAACGGTATCCACCTGCACAATGCACATAAAAAGGGGCTTCTTTTGGAATTTCTGATAGATAATCATTTATAAATTCTAATGACACGTTTTTAGCATTCTCAATATGTTCTGAAGCAAACTCCGAGTCTTTACGGACATCAAAAACATGTAATTTATCTGATTCTAAACGGCTTTTAAAAGTATCTGCTGAAATAGAAGAAATAGAATCATATTCCTTCCCTGCTCCTTTCCAAGCGTCGAAACCACCTTTTAAGAACCCTAAAGTATTATCGAACCCCACACGAGATAAACGGATAACTGCTTCTTCTTCCATTCCAGGGTCTGTTACCAATAAAATAGGCTGTTTCACATCTTTAATTAATGCACCTACCCATGGCGCAAATCCGCCGTCTAAACCAATAAAAATTGATCGTGGAATATGTCCTTTTATAAAATCATTGTGATGGCGTACATCTAAAACTAAAGCTTCAATAGTATTTGCAAGGGTTTCAAAAGCATCAGGATCTAAGGCTTTTGTTCCTTTCTCAATTACAGTTTCAATATTATCGTAACCTTCTTTATTCATTTTTACATTCAGAGGAAAATAAGACGGTGGCGGTGCTAATCCATTCGTAACTTCTTTAATAAATTCTGCTTTGGTCATATCTTCACGTAAAGCATAATTCATCTTTTTCTGATTTCCTAAAGAATCAACCGTTTCCTTCATCATATTCTTCCCGCAAGCAGAACCAGCACCATGACCAGGATATACAATAACATCGTTAGCTAAAGGCATAATTTTAGTACGTAAACTATCGAATAAATATCCCGCTAAATCATCTTGTGTAATATCTGATTTTTGAGCTAAATCCGGACGACCAACATCTCCTAAAAACAACGTATCACCACTAAAAATAGCATAATCTTTTCCATTTTCATCTTTCAACAAAAACGTAGCACTTTCCATAGTATGACCAGGTGTATGTAACACTTTTATAACAACATCTCCCAACTTAAATTCCTGACCATCTTCAGAAATTATAGCATCAAAAGAAGGGTTTGCAGTTGGGCCAAACACGATTGGAGCACCCGTTAATTCAGATAATGTAACATGTCCGCTAACAAAATCTGCATGAAAATGCGTTTCAAAAATATATTTAATCTTTGATCCTTCCTTTTCTGCACGAGTGATATAAGGTTCTACCTCACGCAACGGGTCGATAATTGCAACTTCACCTTTACTTTCTATATAATAAGCACCTTGCGCTAAACAACCTGTATATATTTGATCTACTTTCATAATCTGTTTATTCTATTTAAAATACTTCTGTTTTTAATAATTTTTGGCATTCTATATTACATAATTAGTTCTTTAATTATAATATAAATCCCCATAGCTAATACAAACCAACCAAATCCTTTTTTAAGTTTTTCTCCAGGAATATAATTCGACAAATAACTTCCTAAAAAAATACCTACGACTGCTATTGATGTAAAACTTAATAAAAACACCCAATCGATTTGTATATTCCCTATATCTCCAATAAATCCAATTAAGGAGTTAATTGCGATTATAAATAAAGACGTCCCTACTGCTTTTTTCATGGACAAATTCCCTAATATAATTAAAGCAGGAATAATAATAAATCCGCCACCAGCACCAACTATTCCGGTAAAAAAACCAATAACGATAGCTTGATTAAAAATTAAAAGATTACTTAATTTTCTTGGCGAATGGTCTTCAAAATCATCTTTTTTAGGCTTTAACATAGTTACCGAAGCAACCAACATCATGACTGCAAACATGACCATTATAAACATGTCTTTTGTGACAACAAAGCTTGCTATTTCAAAAATAGAGTCTGGTATTGCAGGAATTATAAATCTCCGCGTGATATATACCATGGTAAAGGCTGGTATTGCAAACACGGCTGCTATTTTTAAATCGACTAATTCCTTTTTAAAATTAGTATACGCACCAAAACTGGATGAAACACCTACAATAAACAAAGAATACGCCGTTGCCGTTACTGGATTTAGCATTAATAAATACACCAAAATAGGAACGGTTAAAATAGAACCTCCACCACCGGTGAGACCCAAAACCAAACCGACAATTAATGCGCCTATAAAACCTATGAGTTGTGAAATGTCCATGTGTAAACTTTAAACAAATGTACTCTTTAACCTAAGTTCTGGAAGTAACATAGGTTACAATGTGTTTTACAAAATAGACTAACGAAATTGATTTATAGCAAACTAAAATTAGACGAACATATGTTTTAATTAACTATTAAGAACTAAAAAACACAATACTTAAGATGTCTTTAAATATTACAAATCTAACAAGTGAATTTGATTACGGTACAGTTTTAAAAGGCCATCGTTTTCTAGTTTTTTAAGCAATCTAGAAATTACGACTCTCGATGTATGCAAATCTTGTGCAATATCTTGGTGTGTTACCAAAATCATTTCATTATGATTTACCATTGCTTTATCTTTTAAGTATTTTAATAGCCGTTCGTCCATTTTTAAAAAAGCAATGGAATCTATAGACTCTAATAATTCTAGAGTCCGTTCATGATAACTTTGAAGAATAAAATTTTGCCAACTTTTATATTTACTCATCCACTCTCCCATTTTCTCTACAGGAACCATAATTAGCGTCGCAGGAGTTTCGGCAATAGCTCGAATTTCACTTTTAGAATTCCCCATGCAACACGAAATACTCATGGTACACGTATCTCCTTGTTCTATAAAATACAATAGCAATTCATCTCCCTTTTCGTCTTCCCTTAAAATCTTAAGTGCTCCACTCATTAAAAGTGGCATATGCGTAATGGTTTGACCAATATCCATTAGTATAAATCCTTCGGGAACTTCTTTAAAAAGACCACTCTGATTTATATCTTGAAGTAACTCTTCTTCAAATAAATACCCATAATGTTGCTTTAATGCTTCAACCATAACTTACAAATAAGATTTTAAAGATAAGTATTACAAAGCAAATTCAATTTTATTCTTAAGTAGAATGCTTTCAAAAAAAGGCCTAAAAATCATGGTATGAAATGTATTAAAGACTTAATTTTATTGATTTATTTTATTGAAAATTTAAAATTAGTTTGCGATTTATAAGTTTCTCCGGGCTTTAAAATTGTAGTTGGAAATTCTGCTCTATTTGGTGAATCTGGATAATGTTGTGTTTCTAAACATAATGCTGTTCGGGGAGCAAAAGGTGTCTCTAAAAAATTTGCTGTATAAAACTGAATTCCTGGTTCGTCTGTTGCTACTTCTAAGAATCTACCATTAGATTTATCATGAACCGTTGCCACTAAACGAACACCTTTATTTTGATTATTTAACACCCAACAATGATCGAAACCTGAGCCATTTTTAATTTGAATATGGTCTGCATTGATATCCTTTTCTACAGTTTTTGCTGAAGTAAAATCGAAAGGCGTACCTGATACCGATGCTAATTCTCCTGTTGGAATTGCTGTTTCATCGGTAGGTATATAACGATCTGCATCAATCATAACCTCCTCCTTTAAAATCGTTTTAGAAAAATCGCCTGACAAATTAAAATATGAATGTTGTGTTAAGTTTACAATCGTAATTTTATCTGTTGTCGCTTGGTAATAAACCTCTAAAGCATTATCTGCAGTTAGAGTATACACAACTGTAGTCTTTAAATTCCCAGGAAATCCTTCTTCCATATCCGTACTTAAATAGGTTAATTTTAGAGCTACTGTTTCTGCGCCATCTATAGGTTCTGCGCTCCAAATAGCTTTATCAAACCCTTTATTACCACCGTGTAAATTATTCGGACCATTGTTTTTGGCTAAATTATAATCTGTTCCATTCAATGTAAATTTTCCATTCGCAATACGGTTTCCGTAACGCCCAATTATAGCACCAAAAAACGTAGGATTTGTTAAGTAAGGCTCAAAAGTATCGTAACCTAAAACCACATTCTCGAACATATTTTCTTTGTTGGGAACTTTTAAAGTTGTTATAATTCCTCCAAACGTAATCACATCGACTTGCATCCCGTTTGCATTTTTAAGCGTGTAAAGATCTACTTCTTGTCCTTTTGGAGTTATTCCGAATCCTGATTTGGTAATTGATGCTTTTGCCATTATGTTTTACTAATTATTAATTACTGACTTTATATATAAAAAAATACAAAGCTTAAAAGTATAAAAATTGTAAGGAACACGTATTAAATTATACACCAATTAATTTCAATAATTTATGAATTACTTTTCTTATTAAGCTTTATATATTTTAAAACAAGCGCATGTCCTTTCTCATTTATATTGCACAATACATTTTTAGCATAAATACTAGACAATCAATTTCAGGACCATAAAAAAACACCTCCAATACATTAAAAAACAGACTTTCCTTTTAATAAAAACTCAAAAAACAGTGTCAAAAAATGAATATTTTACTTTTAACATTTTATTAACCACTTGTTAGTTCGGAAATTACCGAACCAACCTTACCTTTGCTGTAAATATATTAAATATGAACAAACACCTTCTAGAGGAAAAACATAGACTTGTAGAAAAACTTGGTGTTATTATAGAAAATAATAACAAGTTGGCTCCAGTTGCTTCTCGTATTATTTCTTATGTAGTTTTAACAGGGAAATCGGGAGTTACTTTCGATGATTTAGTGATAAATTTATGCGCCAGTAAAAGCACAATTTCCACGCATTTAAATCATTTAGTAGATTTAAAACAATTAGAATACTTCACAAAACAAGGCGACAGAAAGAAATATTATATTATTAGCCAATGTCATATTCTAACACATATGGACAATATAATTAACTCGTGGAACTCTGAAAAAGAATTGCATTTAGAAATGAAATCTTACAAAGAGAAAATGAATGATGTAACTGCTGATGATGCAGAAAAATTCAATTTAGAATTTCATAATAATTATATCACTTTTTTAGATGAGACCATGAATTTAGTTACCGTTCTAAAAGAAAAAATAATTAACAATCAGTCAAATTAATAGCATTATAAATTCCGAAAATCAAATGAAAAAAAGACATTACACTATAATTTCGCTTGCCCTAATAGCAATAACTTTTATAAGTTGTGGCGAAAATAAAGCCGAACAACCGCAGCAGCCACAACAAGCTCCTACTTTTCCGGTTACTGTTTTACAAAACAAAACTGTTACTGCTTACGAAAATTTCCCAACAAGTATTAATGGTATAGTAAGTAGCCAAGTTAGAGCTAAGGTTAGCGGCTATATTCAAAAAGTATTGATAGATGAAGGTGAGCCTGTAAAAAAAGGTCAAGTGCTTTTTAAATTAGAAACGCAATCTTTAAGTCAAGATGCTGGAGCTGCAAAAGCCCGTGTTAATGTGGCTCAAGTTGAAGTTGATAAATTAATCCCCTTAGTAGAGAAAGGTATTATTAGTGCTGTACAATTAGAAACTGCAAAAGCTAATTTAGCACAAGCAAATGCGAACTACAGTAGCGTAAACGCGAACATAAGTTATGCAACAATTAAAAGCCCAGTAGATGGTTATGTTGGTGCTATTAATTTTAGAGAAGGTGCATTAATTAGTCCTAGCGACCCTACACCTTTAACTACTGTAAGCGATATTAGTAAAGTCTATGCTTTTTTTAGTTTAAATGAAACTCAGTATTTAGATTTTCTACAAAATGCTAAAGGAAAAAATTTAGAAGAGAAATTATCTAACTACCCAGATGTAAACTTAATATTAGCAAATGGAAGTATGTATTCTGAAAAAGGAAAAATTCAAACAAGTTCCGGTCAAATTAACCAAAATACAGGAACAGTAAGTCTTAGAGCTGTTTTTAACAACCCAAATCAGTTAATTACAAATGGTAGTAGTGGCACAATTCAAATCCCTACAATATACGAAGAAGCTATTGTAGTGCCACAAAAAGCGACTTACGAGCAACAAGGAAATATTATGCTTTTTAAAGTTGGAGAAGATAATAAAACAGTAAACACCATTATTAAAGTTAAAGCTTCCATAGACGGTTTATATGTTTTAGAATCTGGATTAGATGCCAACGATAAAATTATTGCATCGGGTATTGGAAAAGTAAGAAACGATATGGTTATTACACCACAAGATGTCCCTTTTAACGAGGTTACTAAGCCAATAGTAGTATTATTTAAAAACTAGAAATTCATAAAACATGTTAAAAACATTTATTGAAAGACCCGTTCTTTCAACGGTAATTTCTATTATCATAGTTATCCTTGGGGTAATCAGTATAACCAGTTTACCCGTAGAGGAATATCCGGATATTGCACCACCAACCATTAAGGTTACGGCATCATATCCAGGAGCCAATGCAGAAACAGTATTAGAGAGTGTTATTATTCCTATTGAGGAACAAATTAACGGTGTTGAAGGCATGACGTACATTACTTCAACGGCTTCAAACACCGGTACTGCCGAAATCACAGTTTATTTTGATCAGGAAATGGATGCCGATATTGCGGCTGTAAACGTTCAAAATCGTGTGTCTAGAGCAAATCCATTATTACCTGCAGAAGTTGTTGCTACGGGTGTGACCACACAAAAGCAAGAAACCAGTGCATTGATGTTTATTTCAATGTATTCGGAGAATGACGATTACGATGCTACATTTATTCAGAACTACTTAAAAATAAATGTTATTCCTGCTATGCAACGTATTAGCGGTGTTGGAGATGTTAGTGTTTTCTCTCAACAAGATTATGCCATGCGTATCTGGTTAAAACCAGAAAAATTAGCAGCCTACAATTTAATTCCAACAGATATTACTGCGGTATTAAAAGAACAAAACTTAGAAGCTGCAGCGGGTGCTTTAGGTCAAAATAGCGGAGAAGCATTTTCTTACGTTTTAACTTATAGCGGACGTTTTAAAGAAGTAAAACAATACGGTGATATTGTAATTAAAGCTTTAGGAAATGGTGAATTTCTAAGATTAAACGATGTAGCAGAAATAGAATTAGACGCACAGTCGTACTCTTCTAACGCCATGAGTTTAGGAAACCCTGCTGTATTTATGGGGATTTTCCAAACAAAAGGATCAAATGCACAAGAGATTATTGAAAATATAAAAATCACATTAGGTACGGTTGAAAAAGATTTACCAGATGGATTAAAGATTTTTGTTCCTTATGATACGAGTTTATTCTTAAATGCATCGATAGAAAAAGTAGTCCATACTTTATTAGAAGCCTTTTTACTTGTATTCTTAGTTGTATTTATCTTTTTACAAGATTTCCGTTCTACATTAATCCCTGCCATAGCGGTTCCGGTATCGATTATTGGTACATTCTTTTTCTTGAATGTCTTCGGATATTCTATAAACCTATTAACGCTATTCGCGCTTGTACTCGCCATTGGTATTGTTGTAGATGATGCCATTGTAGTTGTTGAGGCCGTCCATGCAAAAATGGATGAAGGAGAAAAAAACCCAAAAACGGCTACACTAGTTGCAATGAACGAAATATCGGGAGCCATTATTTCGATAACCTTAGTTATGGCAGCTGTATTTATACCAGTAACCTTCGTTACAGGACCAACAGGTGTATTCTACGAGCAATTTGGTGTGACATTAATTATTGCCATCTTAATTTCTGCAGTAAATGCATTAACCTTAAGTCCTGCCTTGTGTGCGTTATTATTAAAAACACATAAAGACGATGAAGAACTAAAAGGAAAAAGTCCATTAAAACGTTTTTACACACTTTTTAACCGTGGGTTTAATGCTACAGTAGAACGTTATGGGAAATCACTTCACTTTTTATACAGAAAAAAATGGGTCCCAGTTTTACTTTTAGTTTTAGCTGTAATTGGAATTTTTTGGGCAGCGAAAACAACGCCTACTGGATTTGTACCTAATGAAGATAGAGGAATTATTTTTGCGAACATAGAGTTACCAGCTGGTTCTTCTTTAGATAGAACAGATGCTGTATCAAGAGATTTATACGATAGAATAAGTGGTATAGAAGGTATTGCAGGTGTAAACTTTATTAAAGGACGTAGTTTAATTAGTGGTGCCGGTAGTAACTACGGTTTTGGAATTATTAAGCTAGAGAATTGGGATGAACGTGAAGACGAATCACTGTCTTCTAATGCTATTACGGGAAAATTATTCGGATTAGCAGCTGCCATTCCAGAAGCAAATATTATATTCTTTTCTCCACCAAGTATTCGTGGTTTTGGTAACTCTGCTGGATTTGAAGTTAATTTACTAGATAAATTCGGAGGTGAGTTTACAGACTTAGATAAAATGAATCAGGAGTTTGCAGCGTCATTAATGCAGCATCCTGAAATTAAATATGCCCAATCTTCGTTTAACACCAAGTATCCACAATACGAAATGGAAGTTAATGTGCCATTAGCTAAAGAAAAAGGAGTCCCTATTAATAGTATCTTCTCTACTTTACAAGGTTATATTGGTGGTATTTATGCTTCAGATTTCTCGCGTTTCGGAAAACAATTTAGAGTATATATCCAAGCATTACCAGAAGACAGAGCCGATGAGAATGCTTTAAACAGTATGTATGTAAGAACTGATTCTGGCGAAATGGCTCCAATTACTCAGTTTGTGAGTTTAAAACGAGTTTATGGTCCACAATCTGTTACCAGATTTAACTTATTCAATTCTACAGCAATTACAGGAGCTACAAACGATGGTTTTAGTACTGGTGATGCCATTCGAATTATAGAAGCGGAAGCAGCAAAATTACCTAGTAATTATTCTATTGCGTATTCTGGTTTAACACGTGAAGAGGTGAATGCAGGTAACCAAACTACATTTATTTTTGCATTAAGTATTCTATTTGTGTACTTCTTATTAAGTGCACAGTACGAAAGTTATTTGTTACCATTTGCTGTTGTACTATCAATACCTTTTGGAGTTTTTGGAGCCTATATTAGTACTAAATTATTTGGTCTTGAGAACAACATCTATTTTCAAATTGCCCTCATAATGCTTATTGGGTTACTCGCCAAGAATGCCATACTTATTGTAGAATTTGCGCTACAACGACGGAAAAACGGTGAAGATATTGTAAGTGCTGCTATTAATGGAGCGAAGTCACGTTTGCGCCCTATTCTAATGACTTCTTTTGCTTTCATTTTAGGATTAATGCCTCTAGTTTTAGCTAAAGGTGTTGGTGCAGAAGGAAACAGATCTATTGGAACAGGTGCTGCTGGAGGTATGCTTATAGGTACTTTATTAGGAGTATTTGTTATCCCTATATTATTTATTTTATTCCAATGGTTACAAGAAAAAGTATCTAGTAAGCCAGTAGTAATCGAACAAAACATTGAAGAATAATCGTATGATATCAATTATAAAACACAAAGTACTCAGTAAAATTGCAATCATGCTTTTTGCTATGGTAACATTACAAAGTTGTTTTGTTGCTAAAGATTATGAACAACCTCAGTTTAAAGATACACCGGATTTATACCGTACAGATAATCTGCCAACAGATACTATTTCTATGGCAGATGTATCTTGGAAAACGTTATTTACAGATACCTATTTAAATCAATATATTGAAGAAGGTCTGCAAAATAACATCGACATAAGAATGGCCATACAGCAAATGTCTATTGCCGAATCTTATGCAAAACAAGGCAAAGCAGGTTATTATCCAACTTTAGGTATAGGGGCAACTGCAACGCATCAAGAATTATCTAACAATAGTCAGTTTGGTGCTTTATTTAATGGTTCATTAGACCAGTACGAATTAGCGGCAAACTTATCTTGGGAAGCCGATATTTGGGGAAAAATTAGAAGTGCTAAACGTGCTTCAGATGCCAGTTATTTACAATCTGTTGCGGCACATAAAGCTGTAAAAACTAGATTAGTTGCGAGTATTGCAACAGTCTATTATCAGTTATTAGCTTTAGATGCGCAACTAGAAGTCACAAATTTATCGATAACAACGCGTGAAAAAAGTGTAGAGACCATAACCGCATTAAAAAATGCTGGACAGGTAAATCAAGTTGCGGTAGACCAAAGTATTGCACAGTTTAATAGTGCCAGCGCATTACGAGTAGATATACAAACCGCTATTTTCGTTACAGAAAACACGTTTAATCTCCTTTTAGGAAAACCTGGAAGCCCTATAGCAAGAACAGAATTAGACAATCAGAAATTAGATACTGATATGAAAACGGGGGTGCCATCGTTATTATTACGAAACAGACCAGATGTTATGGCTGCTGAATTTGGTTTAAGAAATGCTTTCGAATTAACAAACGTAGCTAAAAGTCAGTTTTACCCATCGTTAACGATTACAGCGTCTGGAGGATTTCAAAGTTTAGATTTAAAAGATTGGATTAGTGCGAACTCTATTTTTGCAAACATTATTGGTGGTTTAGCTCAACCCATTTTAAACAAACGAAATATTAGAACGCAACACGAAGTGTCTATAGCACAACAAGAGCAAGCCCTTTTAAATTTCGAAAAGACATTACTTGTTGCTGGAGGTGAAGTCTCTAATACATTGTATAAATACGATGCAGAAAATCGAAAAATTACGTTTAGAGAAAATGAAGTTGTAGCACTTAGAAAAGCCGAAACAAATTCTGAAGAATTATTAAATTATGGTTACGGTACATATTTAGATTTATTAACAGCAAGAGCTGCTGCTTTAAATGCAGAACTTAGTGTGGTTGAAAGTAAACTTCAACAACTATTAAATGTTGTAGATTTATATGCAGCCCTTGGTGGTGGATGGAAATAACACAGTTACCTAATTAGAATAGATTATATATAAAGCCCTTTTTTTTATTAAAAAAAGGGCTTTATTCATTCTAAACTTCACGGTATAGTTAGACTTAATTTAAAAAACATCGTATTTTTGAGACACAATTCAAAATCACTTCAGCTTAAAAAATAATATATGAGAAAATTAGTTGTGCTATTAGCATTAACACTGTCTGTTTTAGCAATCATTTTAGGATCTCTTACTGTATTTTTATATGCCCTTATACCGGCATGTATTGCATTGATCTTAGGATATTTTGGGATGAAAATATCTAAAAATCAATTAAAACAGAATAAAACAGCACAACTTGCCATAGTATTAAGTGTTTTAGCAATTTTACTTGTTGGATACAAATTGGCTTTTATGACTTCAGAAACTGAACCTGAAACGACCAAAGAAGTAAAAGTAAAAAAACGTATTATTGAAGAAGAGCTTGACGACTATGAACTTGAATTATTGGAATTCAAAGAAGATTCTATAAGAGGGTTACGAGAACACAAAATAGACACAATCACTTCTAAAACAGAATTATAAAAAATAAGTTTTCAAATGAATGTTCACTCTTATAATAGTAAATCAAAACCTTTAACATTTTTATTCATCCTTGCTACTTTTTTTATGATTGCATCTTGCGCAAAGACAAAAGATAGCACAGAAACTGAAGATATTGTAGAATCTATCTCTATCCTGGATAGTAGTTTGGTAAGGCAATACGCCAATACAATTACAACTAGCGAATTAAAAGGTCATTTAGAAATCTATGCATCAGATGAGTTTGAAGGTCGCAGAACAGGAACTAGAGGACAGAAAAAAGCTGCAGAATATTTAAAACAATATTATATAAAGGAACAGATTTCTTCACCAATTAACGATACGGTTTATTTCCAGCAAATACCTGCCTCCTATTTACCGGAAAACATAGGTGATTCAGAAAACGTCTTAGCATTTATAGAAGGTTCAGAAAAACCTGAAGAAATTGTCATTATTTCAGCGCATTTAGATCATGTTGGAATTATTGATGGCGAAATTTATAATGGTGCAGACGATGATGGTTCGGGAACAGTTGCCGTTTTAGAAATTGCTCAAGCTTTTAAAAAAGCTGAACTAAATGGGTATCCGCCAAAACGCAGTGTTTTATTCTTGCATATTACGGGAGAAGAAATAGGATTATACGGTTCGCGTTTTTATTCTGAACATCCAATTTTTCCTTTAGAAAACACTATTGCCGATCTAAATATTGATATGATTGGTCGTGTGGATGATAAACATATAGACAATCCTAATTACGTTTATTTAATAGGATCCGATCGTTTAAGTGAAGACCTTCATTATACATCTGAAAAAGTAAATGATACTTATTTCAATTTAGAACTAGACTATACATTTAATGCTCTAGACGATGAAAATCAGTTTTATTACAGATCAGATCATTACAACTTTGCGAAACATAACATCCCTGTTATTTTCTATTTTAATGGTACGCATGCAGATTACCATAAAGCTACAGATACTGTAGATAAAATTAATTTTAAAATGCTTCAAAAACGAGCGCAATTTGTATTTGCAACCGCATGGCAGTTGGCAAACCAGCCTAACCGTCCCGAAATTAATACTGACATTGATCCAGATTCATAAAAAATGACATTTTTGTAAGTAAAATTTTGTTAAAGTAAATTGATTATTAAAATGTTTTAAATCAATTTTTGTAATATCGTAACCCTAAAAAACTAATCTCTTTATTTTATGAAAAAAACCTTTCTGCTTGCAAGCATAACCGCTATTGTTATTGGTTGCGGAAGTTCTAAAAAATCAACAACCACGACTGTGGAAACAGAAGTAAAAAAATCTTATGATGTTAATTTTTATGCTGAAACTATTACAGCTGAAGAATTACAAACAGATTTAATGGTTTATGCTTCAGATGAATTTGAAGGTCGAGAAACAGGACAGCCAGGACAAAAACAAGCTGTAGAATTCTTAAAAAAACAATATGTAGATTTAGATATTCCAGCTGCTAAAACAGATGGTAATTATTTTCAAGAAGTGCCTTTAGAAATTCTAAAAACACCAGAAGCAAGTTTATCTATAAATGACAAAAATTTTGAACTAATTACCGATTTCGTTTCTATTCTTCCTAGCAAATCAGGAAACATAAAAACAAACGAAATTACTTATATTGGTTATGGTATTGAAACCGAATCGTATTCTGATTATACCAATTTAGACATCGCAGGTAAAGTTGTTTTATTTAAAGCTGGTGAACCTAAAAAAGCAGATGGAACTTATGCAATTTCGGGAACAACAGATGCAAGTAAATGGTCTAATTTCAGACAAGAATTTGCTTTAAAAAGAGATTTAGCCAGAGAAAAAGGTGCTAAAGCCATTTTATTCTATGCTCCAGACATTTACCAAACGGCAGCAAATCGCTATGGTAAATCTCAAGGAAGAATGAATTTGCAAGCTAAAGAAGAAACATTATACTACTTCGTAATCGATACTAATTTAGCACAAACCATTTTACCTAATATAGCAACTACACACACTCAGGAAACGATTAAAACAGATTTCAATTTAGAGTATAAAAAAGTAAGCGATAATTTTAATTCTGAAAACGTTGCGGCCTTTATAAAAGGAACAGACAAAGCAGACGAAGTTATTGTTATCTCTGCGCATTTAGACCACGAAGGTATTAAAGATGGTGTAGTTTATAATGGTGCAGACGATGATGGTTCTGGAACTGTTGCTATTTTAGAAATTGCTGAAGCATTTAAAACTGCAAAAAATAACGGGCAAGGACCTAGACGTTCTATTTTACTTTTACATGTTACTGGTGAAGAAAAAGGATTATTAGGGTCTAGTTATTATGCCGATTACGATCCTATTATTCCGTTAAATCAAACTATGGTTGATTTAAATATTGATATGATTGGTAGAATAGATCCTAAACGTGAAGGCACAAACAGAAATTATTTATATTTAATTGGAAGTGATAAATTAAGTACTGAATTACATACAATTTCTGAAGAGGTAAACGAGTCATGTTGTAAAATTGAACTGGATTACACCTTTAACGAAGACAACGATCCTAATCGTTTTTATTACCGTTCGGATCATTACAACTTTGCAAAAAATAACATCCCTGTTATTTTCTATTTTAACGGAACCCACGACGATTACCACAAACCAACAGATACACCTGATAAAATTGAATACGATTTATTAGAAAACAGAACCCGTTTGGTGTTTTATACCGCTTGGGAATTGGCAAATAGAGAAAACAAACTTGTTGTAGATAAAGTTACAGAGTAAAACAACTTGATATAAAAAAAACCTTCGACATTATTGTATGTTGAAGGTTTTTTTATGTTTCACACTTTTATTATTATAGCAAGTTGGCTATTTTATATCAAACACCAAATCTATTTCGTTTGGTGGCAAACATCTAGTATCGTCGCAAACCATAAACTCTACAGTACCATTAACAGTAATAGGAACAGTACCTTTCAATTTTATACGCTGTTTAAATTCCGCTTGACCATCGAAATATTTTATTTTCATTTCAAAAATAGGATCATCTATAACATGTCCTTCTCCTTCTTGAGTGTTACCCTTTTTTAAAAAATCTTTATTGCCTTTAAAACTAAAACGTGTTGGAATAGGGCCGCCTTCTGGAACGGATTGCGAATATAAATGTCATCCCTGATCTATTGTTGCTGTAGCAACCAATTCATATTCGGTATCAGAAATTTTCGTTACAGATGTAGTCCATTTTACTGGATCTAATATTTGGGCTGTTACAGACCCTACTACCATTAACGTTATAAATAAGATTATTTTGGATCAAGCACAAAAGTTGTGTGTGTGAATTGAAATAAGATCGCGATTTTTGTAAAAAAAACTCAAATTGGATAATTACCTAGAATTACTAAAACTCATACTTCCTGAGTTTCTCGTCAATCA
>NZ_JAWQUN010000027.1:0-53399 GCF_033447105.1 Formosa sejongensis | reverse complement strand
TTGTTTTAGAATAAATCGTTCGCAAAGTAAGAACACAATATTCAATAACTTAATAACAAAAATGGTCGATAGAGATAAAATATATCAAACTAAATTAATAAGTAACTAACTACTGACCTCTATTCATTTTTACAGTTTCTATAAGATATCTTTCTCGTTTTACCCATAGAGGCCAAAGAAACCGGATTCGTCAACACATATTCAGCTCTAGCCTATCGGCGAGCCGAATACTTAGTTATTGTAACAAGTTTTTTATTCTTGTCTATACTTATCATATTTTCTTATTAATTTTTCAATAGTTTTTAAAGCGAGTTTTTTTCCAGGGGTAGTGTAATCAAGTAAACCTTCAAGAACACTCTCGTCATCTTCAGATCTTTTGGTTACTTTTACTTGACCAAATGCAGTGGATTCAGATATCAACTCCAACTTGTCTAAATCATATATTCGAATTTTCGTCCAAGCTTCATTATATTTTATTGCCGTACCGAAATCAGGGGTATGGTGAGAAGAGCTACCCATTTGATTTTTTTCAATTTTTGATTCAATATTGATTAAAAAATTAGAACCTGAGAATTTCTTAATTTGAGATAATTCATTGGTTGTCGGATTTAGAGGTAATTTCTTTTCAATTATTTTAGTTTGCCTTAATTTTATTAACTCCACTAATGAATCTCCTAGGATTTCTTCAAATTCCACTTTAGCATACTTGTAAGCATCGTTGTCCTTATAATTTGTAAACGGTTCATTTAAAATCCATTTTCCGCTTTCGAAATTTATGTTTTTTCCCTTTTCAAAATTGTAACTATATTTTGCACCTCCACAGCTTGAAATAGAGATATTCAAAAAGAATATTATTATATGTTTTTTCAATTAATTAATTAATTTTTAGTTAGGAGTGATATTCATGTACAAAGAGTCTAATTGAACCTTATTTTCTAAAAAAACAATCCAGAAATATCCCGGGTGTTAGTAGCAAAATAAAAGGGGTGTGGATATGCAAGATCCCCTTCCATAGTAAAATTATTATTTATAATACTTGTCATTTCCTTTTCGAACTCGTATTGATAAAGGTCACCTAATATAAATCCACTAGCTAAAGCAATAGAATCTCCTTTTTTATCTTTTAAATCGCCATTTAATGTGTAATTATTTTTCTCTTGACCTAGACATTTACCAGTAGCCAATACAGATATAAAAACTAAACTCAATAATACATACTTTTTCATTATATATTTTTTTAATGGACTTGTTTTAACTATAAAACTCGTTGATTAATGTCTGTCTTTATTTGAAAAATATTCCAATATTAATTGTAAAAATAAAAATAAAAATAAAAATCATGATTTTAATAACTAAATTTATTGATCATAGTCAATTTTTAGGAATTAAAAACCCGCTTAATTAGCTTAAGTTAAGTGTTTTATGTTTGTTTTAAAATAGTCGTAAAAAATTCTGTTTTAAATATGTTTTTCGTTGTAAATTAATATGTTTTATGGAGTTTAACATTATTTCTATAAATGAAAACTACTAAGGTGAAATAGCTGTAATATTTATATGACTAGACTCTAAAATCGCGACCCCAAATCCTTCATCGTTTTCACGAAATTTGAAGTAATTTTTTCACGTTCCAAATGTTGTCCATTTTTAGCTTTCCACTGTCCATTAATTATGGTTCCTAGTTGATGAGACACATCACTAGAATACACAAACGTGTTACATAAATGTTTTGTAGAAGTTGTAGCAACTAAAGGTGATTTTGCATCCATAATTACAGCATCAAAAGGCTCTCCAATTTTAAAGAATATTTCATTTTGTTTCCCCATTGCTTTTCTACCCGTTTGCCAAGCCATTTTTATGGCGTTAAATCCGCTATCCCCCATATTGGTTTTGTAAAAGGTGTTGCGTTTATGGGTGTGTAATCGCTGACCATAATCTAAAATTCGCAACTCTTCAAACGGATTAATTCCCACATGACTATCGGTACCAATACTCCAATTTCCGTTTAATTTTTTAAAGTCATTAAACCGGAATAATCCATCACCTAAATTACCTTCTGTAGACGGACAAATCACAACATTAGCGTTTTGTTTGGTAATGCCTTTTAATTCGAATTTATCTAAATGTGTAGCATGAACCAGATGAAAATTATCGTTTACATTACAGTTGTCTAATAACCATTGTACGGGTCGGACACCATACATTTCAATACAATCTGCAATCTCCTTTTTTTGTTCAGACACATGTATATGGAATGGTTTGTCTCCTTTTAGATTAGTACACAATTCAATACAGCTATAACTATCTACGGCTCGTAATGAATGAATTCCGATTGCCACATTTACATGATTATAGTGTTTAGCAACCTGTTCTGTGCTTTCTAAAAGCTCGTAATACTCGTCTATGGTTTTCGAGATAAAACGACGTTGTTTATCTTCTGCAGGCATATTAAATCCGCCTTTCTGATAAAACATGGGAATTAATGTAATATGTATTCCTGCTGTCTTTGCTGCCGAAATTAAGCGTTCCCCGAGCTCGGCTAAATTTGCATAGCGGTTCCCGTTTAAATCGTGATGTAAATAATGAAATTCGGCAACTTGGGTATAACCATGTCGTACCATTTCGGCATATAACATGGTGGCAATGTCTTCTAAATGCTGTGGAGAAATACGCAATGCTAAATTGTACATAGCTGTTCTCCAACTCCAAAAATCGTCGGTGTCGCCTGTGTCTTCATGTAATTCTGCTAAACCTGCCATCGCATATTGGAAAGCATGTGAATGTGCATTCTGAAATCCAGGTAACGCATAACCATCGACATATTCTGAAGGTGTTTCTGAATCTGTTGAAATATCTGAAATTTCACCAGTAGAGGTCACTGAAACAGTTACGTTCTCTAGCCAACCGTTTTCGGTTAAAAGCCCTTTAAAAGTATAGTGTTTAGACATGATTAATTAGGATAAGGTTTGTATAAGATCTTGAAACATAGCTTTAAGAGTGACTTGCATTTTTGCGGCACGTTCGGCATTATATTCCGTTTCGGCATCATTCATATAATTGGTTTTTGCCATTTCTAACTGAAGTGCGTGAATGTTTTCGTCTGGCCTGCCAAAAGCACGTGTAATCTGTCCGCCTTTAAACGGGTGATTATGCTCTAAATGAAGGTTGGCACGTTTTAAAGCGTTGTAAGCGGTATCAATAATCTGTTTAGAAGCAGAAGTTTCATCATTATCACCAAGAATTAAATCAGGAAATGGTGTGTCTTGGATGCCAGGTACATGTTTTCGAATAGAATGCGCATCAAAAAGCAGTGCTTTTCCAAATTGTTTTTTAGTGTCTTGAAGCAGTTCTTCAACTTTCAAATGATACGGTTTGTAATAGTTTTCAATTCTAAAATTGATATCGTCTTGTGTAGGCGTTTCAGATTTGTAAAGTTCGTCCCCATTAAAATTTGTGGTAGAGACTAATCCCGTTATTACACGACCGTCGTTGTATAGTGGTTTGCTTTCGGGATCACGATTTAAATCGACCACCCAGCGGTTATAATTTGCAGAAATTATGGTGATTCCTAAATCAGAAGCAAAACTGTATAATTTATCAATAAACCAATCGGTGTCATCTGGATTTGAAACAAACTCAGGATAAAACTGCGATCTAATTTCAGGAGGGAAGTAGGTTCCTGAATGTGGTGAACTAAGTATAATTGGAACGGCGTTTACCTTTGGATTAATGATGTTGTAAAGTGTCATGATACAATCTCTTTTTTTGATTTACTATAGAAAAAAGTAAGTCTTACAAAAGTACAAGTAATATGATTAATTACTTAGAGAAATAGGATGGGTTCTGATAAACATGAATTGAAAGGAAATTTCAGGAAATAAAAGTCTTCAATTCTAATAAGTTATAATGATTTAAGGTTTCTTTAACAAAATTAAACTAAACTTAAAGATAGTTTTGGAGTCTAATACGTTTTAAAGAACCCTGTATGAGAAAAATTATACTTAGTGTCTTAGGCTTGCTTTTTATTGTTGCTTCTTTTTTTATAGCAAAAAGCCTTATTGATAATAAAAATAAAGTTAAACCTATCGCGCCAAAAGTTGTTAAAGTTGTTTTTGCCGATACGGTTAGAAATAGTACAATTCCTATTGTAATTCCTGCAAACGGTAATCTGACTGCCAAACGAAGATTCGAATTGTATTCTGAAGTTCAAGGTATTTTTAAACCAGGTACACCTTTGTTTAAAGCGGGCCAATCTTATAGAGCCGGACAAACTTTAATTCGTATAGAAGATTCGGAATATTATGCGAGTGTACAATCTGCAAAAAGTAATTTATATAATTCAATTGCAGCAATAATGCCTGATTTAAGGTTAGACTTCCCTGAAGTTTTTCCGAAATGGGAAGCGTATTTAAGTCATTTCGATTTAAATAAAACAACACCTAAACTTCCTGAAATGACTTCCGAAAAGGAAAATTATTTTATTACGGGTAGGGGCATTGTTTCTAATTATTTTAATGTAAAAAATCTAGAACAGCGATTATCAAAATATGTGATTAGAACGCCTTTTAACGGCATCCTTATCGAAGCCTTGGTTAATGAAGGGACTCTGATTAGAAGTGGGCAAAAGTTGGGTGTATTTATAGATCCTTCTGTTTATGAAATGGAAGTGGCTATAAGTAAATCCTTCGCCGGTTTGTTAAAAGTAGGAGAGTCCGTTGCCCTTAATAATTTAGAAGGTACTGAAACTTACCTCGGAAAAGTATCTCGAGTAAACGGTAGTGTCGATGCGACAACGCAAACCATTCGAGTTTTTATTGAAGTAAAAGATGAAAGTTTAAAAGAAGGCATGTATTTAGAAGCTAATGTAGATGCTAAGGATGAGGAAAATGCGATAGAAATTGACAGAAATCTACTTCTAGATACTCAAGAAATTTTTGTTGTTCGCGATTCTGTTTTAGATGTTATTCCTGTTAAACCTATACATTTTAGTGATACTAAAGTTGTTTTAAAAGATGTGCCAGAGGGTAGTGTTATTGTATCTCGTCCTATTCAAGGTGGTTATGCTGGTATGTTAGTAACCGTTTTTAAAGAACAAGAGCCTAAAAACAACTAACGACACATGAGAAAAATAATAGCTTATTTTATAAAGCATCATATTGCCGTAACTATATTTATTCTGGCTTTTACTGTCTTTGGAATTATAGGATTGATGTCTTTAAAATCATCTTTCTTCCCGATTATAGAGTCTAAAATAATTACAATTCAAATCGTCTATCCTGGAGCTTCTCCTCAAGAAATTGAAGAAGGAATTGTACTTCAAATAGAAGATAATTTAAAAGGGTTGCAAGGTGTAGATCGTGTGACGTCTTCGTCGTCAGAAAACAGTGGTATGATTACTGTTGAAATTGAAAAAGGCGAGAATATAGATTTCATGCTTTTAGAAGTTAAAAATGCGGTAGACCGTGTGGCAAGTTTTCCTTCTGGTATGGAGCCTCTTGTTGTTTCTAAGACTGAAAATGTAAGAGAAACAATATCTTTTGCTATTAGCGGGAAAGATATTCCTTTAGCAACCTTAAAACAATTAGGGAGGCAGATTGAAAACGACTTAAGGGCCATTGACGGCATTTCGCAAGTAGAAGTTTCGGGATATCCAGAAGAGGAAATCGAAATAGCCGTTAACGAAAACAGTCTTTTAGCTTATAATATTACTTTTAATGAAGTAGCTGCAGCAGTAAGCAATTCCAATATATTAGTAACTGGTGGTAACATTAAAACCAATTCCGAAGAGTTTCTTATTCGTGCTAATAATCGTTCGTATTATAGTGATGAACTTTCTAATGTTGTGGTGCGTGCTTTTGCAGATGGAAAAACAATTCGTTTAAAAGATGTTGCTATTTTAAGAGATCGCTTTTCAGAAACACCTAAAGCGACTTATTTTAATAAAGATTTATCTGTAAATGTTAGTGTAACGAGTACAGATAATGAAGATTTACTGACATCGGCAGATAATGTTAAAGCATATATAGAAGAGTACAATCAGTCGCATAATAATGTGAAATTAGATATTGTTCGTGATTTATCGATTACCCTAAAACAGCGTACGCAATTATTAACAGAAAATGCCATTGCAGGAATGCTTTTGGTGTTAGTGTTTTTATCTATTTTCTTAAATACTAGATTAGCATTTTGGGTGGCCTTTGGACTGCCAATTTCTTTTCTTGGGATGCTTATTTTTGCGAGTCAGTTTAATGTCACGATAAATGTATTCTCACTTTTCGGAATGATTATCGTTATCGGTATTTTGGTGGATGATGGGATTGTAATCGCAGAAAATATCTATCAGCATTTCGAAGACGGTAAAGATCCTATTAATGCGGCTATTGATGGAACAATGGAAGTTATTCCGCCAGTTGTTTCTGCTATTATTACAACTTTATTAGCATTTTCTACCTTCTTATTTTTAGACAGTAGGATTGGAGAGTTTTTTAGTGAAGTTTCGGTCATAGTTATCTTAACATTAGTCGTTTCATTAATAGAAGCTCTTATTATTTTACCTGCGCATTTAGCGCATTCGAAAGCGTTACAAAGACATAAAGAAAGAAAGAATAAACCGAAAACGAAGGCAGGATTGTTTTTCTCTAAAATGAGAGGAATTAATGCTTTTGGAGATCGTATTATGATTTTTCTAAGAGAAAAAATCTACGTACCAGTTCTCGATTTTATGTTCGAGTTTAAAATATTGGCCCTTGGTTTATTTTTAGGAGGCTTAATTTTAACTTTTGGTGCCATGGGAGGCGGTGTAATTGGTGTCACTATTTTTCCAAGTATCGCGAGTGATCGTGTGTCCATAGAACTAGAAATGCCAAACGGAACGAATGTTCGAGTTACAGATTCCATTATGTCTATCATTGAGGAAAAGGCCTATTTGGTGAATGAAGAATTCAGTAAGAAATATCTAGGAGATACCGATAAAAAGCTTTTTGAAAACACTATTAAGGAAATTAATAGTGCGTCTAGTGCCACTTTAAGTATAAATATGTTGCCTGGAGAAGAACGTCCAGATGTGATTAATGCGTCTTTGGTTGCGAATCGTGTACGCGACTTGGTAGGGCCAGTAATTGGTGTTGAAAAATTAATCTTTGGATCTGGAGGGAACTTTGGAGGAAGTCCAGTCGCTGTTTCATTACTAAGTAATAATATAGAAGAATTAAAGGCTGCTAAAGTCGAATTGAAATCTATTTTAGAGAGCAACCCATTATTAAAAGATGTTGCCGATAATGATCCTGCAGGTATTAAAGAAATTAGACTAGAGCTTAAAGAAAGTGCTTATTTATTAGGCTTAGATTTAAGTGCGGTAATGAGTCAGATTAGAGCTGGATTTTTTGGAGTACAAGCGCAACGTTTTCAGCGTGGCCAAGACGAGATTCGTGTTTGGGTACGTTACGATATAGAAAATAGAGCGTCTATTAACGATCTAGACGATATGCGTATTGTAACACCTTCAGGAGAGCGTGTCACTTTAAAAGATATTGCTAATTATTCTATTGAGCGTGGTGATGTGTCTATAAATCATTTGGAAGGACGTAGAGAAATTGAAGTGTCTGCCGATTTAGTAGATCCAAATACAAGTGTAACAGATATTTTAGATGATATTAAAGCTACAATTATACCTGATTTACAAGCTAAATATCCTACAATTTCAGCGTCTTACGAAGGACAGAATAGAGAAGCCGATAAACTGAAACGTTCACTTAATAGTGCAGGTTTGGTTATCATTCTATTGATATATATCACCATAGCTTTTACGTTTAGAAGTTTAAGTCAGCCGTTACTTTTAATCCTTTTAATTCCGTTTAGTTTAACTGCTGTAGCTTGGGGCCACTGGCTTTTAGGGTTCCCAGTAAACGTACTGTCGTTACTTGGTATTATTGCATTAATAGGTATTATGGTTAACGATGGATTGGTGCTAATCGGAAAATTTAATACCAATTTAAAGGCCGGATTAAAATTCGACGATGCGTTAAAAGAAGCAGGTAAATCTCGTTTTAGAGCTATCTTTTTAACAACCATTACCACAATGGCAGGGTTAGCACCTTTACTAATGGAAAAAAGTAGACAAGCACAGTTTTTAAAGCCTATGGCCATTTCTATTACGTTTGGGATTGCTTATGCAACCATCTTAACATTATTAGTATTACCACTATTGTTATCGTTTAGTAACACTATTAAACAGAAAACAAAATGGTTAATCACTGGAAAGCATGTTACCAAAGAAGAGGTCGAGCGTGCTATTAAAGAACAAAATGAAGACTATGGACATTAAATATAAAATAGTTGCACTCATGTTGTTGGTTTTTACTTCGGCTAAAGCTCAAGAACAATTGCCGTTAACGAAAGCTATTTCTATTGCGTTAGAAAATAATTATGGTATTAAAATCGCGAATAACAATACTGAAATAGCCGAAAATAATAAGGATGTTTTAAACTCAGGTTACTTGCCAACACTAACAGGTGATGCTGGTGCAGGTTATAATTTAGATAATACAGAAGTGGAATTTTCTGACGGAGGAGTCACCACATTAAATGGCGCAGAAAGTTCGAGTTATAATGCGTCAATTAATTTAAACTATACCCTTTTTGATGGCTTAGGACGCTATTATAATTATAAACAATTAAAAGAAGAATATCAATTATCAGAACTTGAAGCTAGACAAACTATTGAAACGACCATGGAACAATTGTTTACGGTTTATTACAATGTGGCTCAAGTGTCCGAAAACGTCGAAGCTTTAACGCAAACGCTAGAAATCTCTAACGATCGTGTGATAAGAGCGCAATATCAGTTCGATTATGGGCAAGGTACAATGTTGGATGTATTAAACGCGCAAGTAGATGTGAATAACGATAGTATTAATTTAATGAATTCTCAACAAAACCTGTTTAATACGAAGCGGGATTTAAATGTGGTTTTAGGAACAGAATTAGCGCCAAGTTTTGAAGTAGATACCCTTATAACTTTTTCATTAGACATTAATAAAGACGATTTATATGCTAAAATGAAAGAGAATAACGTGTCTCTTTTACAAATTGAAAAAAATATTGTTATTAACGAGTTTACTATTAAGGCAAATCAATCTGGGTATTTACCAACTTTGGGATTAGTTGGGTCTTATGGATGGAATAAAAATAATAATAATGCCGCCTCTTTTACTGCACAATCTACAAATACAGGGCTTTTTGGAGGATTGAATTTAAGTTGGAATTTGTTTGATGGCGGTAGTACAATTACTAATGTTAGGAATGCAAAGATTAATTTAGATAACCAAGAGTTGCAAAAAGAATCTATTGCTATAAGTTTAGATCGCGATTTTGAAAATGCATGGGGAGATTATCAAAACAAGCTTAAAATCTATTATATACAAGAAAATAATATAATAACAGCACAAAATAATTTCGATCGGACTAAAGAGAAATTTAAATTAGGACAAACAACTTCTATAGAGTTTAGACAGGCGCAGCTTAATCTTTTAACAGCAGAGCTTAGTATGAACAATGCAAAGTATCAGGCTAAACTAGCCGAATTATACTTGCTTCAATTAAGTGGAGAATTATTAAATATTTCCTTTTAATATAAACTTTATTCTGGTTTAAGTATTGAAAAACGCCATGTTCAAATTTTGAATATGGCGTTTTTATTTAAGTTTAAATTAAAGTGTGCTTATTTTAATTTAAGAGAGTCTAAGCTGTGGAAAAAGAAATCTTTTTCGTCGTTCATGGATACAAATAAACCATTCGGGTATTTAGGGCCTAAAGATTCTGTGGTCACATCGCAACCATCGGTTTCAATTGTCCCAAGGTTTAATGTTTTTACATAGCTATTATCACCACGTTTAAAAATATTAAAACTGTGGTCTTGTTGGTTAGAAACGATTAAGAACCCATCGCCATCAGTATAAGTTGCTAATGCGATTCCTTCGATATCATCTCTAAAATATTCAGATCCAAATATTGAAATTTGTGCATCTCCTTTTGCCGGATCAGCATAGAATTTTCTTATCCCAACACCTTCATCAGAAAAATATACATGTCCCAATTCATCATCTACAACAATAGCTTCAATTTCTTTTTCGCCACTAAATGTTCCGAATTTTCTAACGAGGTTAGCAGAAATTCCGTTTGCTGTAGATACTAATTCATATTGATACAGATAGCCTTCAAGAGGTCCTTTTTTACGACTAACTATTGCGTACGTCTTTTTGTTTTCTGGGTTTTTGTAAATGCTAATTCCCATAGGACGTCTTAATTCAATATCCGTTTCGTCTTCAAAAACAGGAAAACCCCCATTGTCTAAAGGCGTCATGTCTGGAACCGAATACAAACGAATCTGATTTTTTTCACGTTCCGTAAACATCATAATGTCTACTAGAGTAGAATCGTTTAAAGCGAAGTCGTATTCAATATCTACATTGTTTGGGTAGTTTACACCAGTTAAACTTTTGTCTTCAATGATTTGACCATCTAAATCGAAGGCGTAAACACCGCCATTAACTTCATCCTTATCTGTTCCAAAAACAATACTTTGCTCTGGATTGGTTTTGTTAATCCAAATGGCAGGATCGTCTGTATCGTGAGGTGTTTTTTGTGAGACTAGAGTGGGTTTAATTTCAGGTAGATTGCTTTTACAAGCTGTTAAGCAAATTGCAGCAATAGCGATACTAAAAATCTGTTTTTTCATGTGCTTTGTTTTAAAATTAGCCGTTGTATTAAAAACAAACACAACGGCTGTTGAGGTTATTTTTTAAATAAATCGTATTTCAATCCAAAAGTAATATGTGCTTGATAGTATTCCATTTGCATGGTTCTTGCGCTTTCACCTTGGTAATAACGTAAGGGCTGGTTGGTCATGTTATTCACATCTACATATAAACTTAGTTGTTTTGTAATGTTGGCACGTGCATTAAAATCTAAAAAGAATTGCTCGTCGTAATAACGATCATAGAACGCGTTACCACCAATTTCGTCTATATATGCACCAGAGTAGTTTGCAGAAAGACGTATGCTAAAATATTTGTTTGTGTATCCTAAAGAGCCATTAAACATATTTGGAGCTGTATTTGGAAGATCTAAATCTGTACGCTCTTCTCCGTCTTCGTTTCTAATTCCGGATGTTTCAGAAGTTAGGTAGGTGTAATTTAAATAAATATTGAAGTTTTTAAGGAAACCAGGTAAGAAATCTAAATTGCGTTGGTATGCAGCTTCAAATCCAAATAAGTTAGCTTTATCTCCATTAAACGGTTGGTAAACCTCATATCCTAATTCATCTTCGTACTGGAATGTGTAAATAAAATCTTTAATATTTTTATAGAAAACACCACCGGAAACTAAACCTACATTGGTAAAATAGTGTTCGGCCATAATATCGAAGTTCATAGATGTTGTCGGGTCTAAGTTTGGATTCCCGAAAAAGATCTCTTGGTCTTCGTTGTTAATTTCTTTGTAAGGTACAATATCTACATAATTAGGTCTAGCAAGTGTGTTTGTCCAAGCAAAACGTAAAACAGTTTGGTCTGTAACATCGTATTTTAAGTGTACACCTGGTAATACGTTTGTGTAAGAATTTTTGCTAGTTACAGGAGATGTTTCAAAATAATCACCGTCTGCATCAAATATAATTTCATTCCCTGTAGCATCTGCAGTAGTATGTTCCAAACGTATTCCTATAAGTAAACTGAAGTTGTCAGAAATGTTTTGCTCTGTCATAACATAACCTGCATAAACATTCTCTTTTACATTATAATTTGCAGTTGCATATTCTTCAGGTTTGTCTTCTGCTTCAAAAAGTGAAGTATTGTAAAGGTTTAAATTACCTAAAAAACTCGGTGTTGCAAAATTTCCAATTTGATATTGACTTCCTGCATTAAAATCAGATTCAGTATAATTTTCTGTTGGAATTTGTCCTAAAAACTCCATGTCGTTACTTAAAGGCGTGTATTCTATATAGCCATTATTACGTGCTTTCTCTTTTATTCTGGTTTTAGCTCCAAATTGAAGCATTCCATTTTCTTTATCGAAAATATGAAGAGGCACTTCAAAATTCACTAAAAAGTTTAAATCGGTTTCATCTGTAAATTGTTGTTCTTCTGATAAATCTCCTAGTTCAAAACGTTCGTAATTTGCCTCTTCTTGATCAATTGGAGTATAATTTGGCTTTCTAGAATTGTTATTATAATAAATGCTATACTCACTATCGTATTCTACGTAACGTTCGTTTAAACGCTCCTCTGATGCTTCAGAATACGCTGCCATCCAATCAATTTGTAAGTTGTTTATTAAGTGCTCCCCGCTAATACTATAGTTTTGCATGCGCTGATCTTCTAAACGCGTGTTTTTAGATCTATTATTGTCTATACCACCTTTTGTTTGACGATTAGCTTCAACAGGAAACGATGTTAAATTTCCGTTAGAGTCTACTGTAAAGTCCCCTAAACCAATATCTTCCCCATCAAGAATTTCTTGTTGTAAACGAAATCTGTTTTCACGATCGTCTCTCCAGTTATAAATAGATTTAAAGAAAATGGTATTGTTATCGTCTAGCTTATAATCGAAGTTTGCTGAAAAACTACGACGAATGCGCTGTATATGATATTCTCTAATTTCTGAAACACTAGCGTATGGATTAACATCTACGTCTTGCATGATAGCGTCTCCATCTTCATCTTCAATTCCTGTGTTGTACTCAAATTCGTTTTCCCATTCTGCTTCAACATCATCCGATCCTAAATGCGAATCGTTATAAGATGCTGCAATTACCCATCCGAATTTGTTGTTTTTGGTACGATCTCCAAGTAGAAAAGCACCATTAATAATGCCTTTATCATTAATTAAATTAATACCAGAACCTCCTGTTGCAGAAAAACGAAATGCTTGTGGAGATGTTTTTGTAATTAAATCTACAGAACCACCAATAGCATCGGCATCCATGTCTGGAGTTACAGCTTTGTTGACTTCTACAGTTTGAATCATGTCAGATGGAATTAAATCCATTTGAACGTTTCTGTTATCGCCTTCAGCAGAAGGAATTCGACTTCCGTTTAAGGTTACCGAATTTAATTGAGGCGCTAAACCACGAATAATAATATTACGCGCTTCCCCTTGGTCTACTTGCATTGTAATACCCGGAATACGTTTTACGGCATCTCCAATATTTGCATCAGGGAACTTTCCAATTTGGTCTGTAGAAACGATGTTTGTAATATTCTGCTTGTTTTTTTGTGTGTTAAGAGCTCTCGCTTGACTACTAAAACCAAAGTGTAATACTTGAACTTCGTTTAATTCTGTAATCTCTTCATTTAGTCTAATCTCTAAATTTGTAGTTTGTGTAGGGTTAACTGTAAATTGTGCGATGTAATCTTTAAAACCTAAATACTCTATAACCAAAGTATAAGTTCCCGCTTCTACATTAACAAAAACGAATTTTCCGTTAAAGTCTGAAATTGCTCCTTTATTAAGTTCCTGTATGATTACAGAAGCACCAGGTACTATTAATTGGTTTTCATCTGTAATGAGTCCTTGCACTTGTCCGGTTTGTGCTAATGCGCTAAAAGTGGTAACCACAAGCATCATTAATGTAATCCAGTTTTTCATAATTATTTGTTAAGTTAATTTTTTTCAAAGTTAGATTTAGCACTCGGTTTTAATCTAAAGTAGTCGTTAACAAAACGTGATAAAGCATGCCAATTGGCCTATATTTTAAGGCAACATTAACACTGAAATTACAAGTTGGTAATGTTTTAAAAACATTGCATTATAAATTTAAGAGGAAGATTTGAAGGTCTTCTTTAGCGTCTATCGGGAGTTTTTTTCGTAGTCTGTAACGTGCAATGCGCACACTGTCAGGTGTTATTCTAAGTATGGCTGCAATTTCTTTGGAAGACAAATTAAGCCTTAACAACACGCATAATCGTAACTCGGAAGCGGATAATTCTTTTGTAACATCGTTTTTTAAATTTTGGAAAAAATTGGGATGTATTTGCTCGAAAAAATTAACGAATTCTGTCCACTCTTCTTCCTGAGAGCGATCTAAATCGATGTCTTTTATTACGGCTTCTAGCTTGGATTTCATTAATACTGAATTTCTATCTTTTATATTACTCAAGGTTCGAGATATATCTGAAATCATTTTGTTTTTATGTGCTAAATGCAAACTGTAATTTGTGAGGGCAGACGTTTTAATAGCATTCTTCCTTTGTAAAGAAGCTTCCTCTTGTGTCTTTTTATCAAGGTTTACTTGTAAAAGTTCATTTTTATAATGCTGAATTTTGGATTGCTGTTTTTTGCGTTTTCTGAAGTAAAGAAACCAACCTAGTAATAAGAGTAGGAGAAAAACCCCGCTAATTAAAAAAATATTTTGTCTGATTTTATTGACTTCATGTTGCTTGTTTAAAAGCTTTACTTCGGCTTCTCGTTCTTCAACTTCATAAAGAATTTGTAAAGAGTTTACTAATTCTGCATTTTGATTTTCAATTAGCTTTTCATTCAGATCTTTATAGTTTATCATATAATCGAAAGCCAATTTATAATCCCCTAAATCTGCATAGTTTAACGCTAAGTCTTTAAGTGCCGATTCTTCTTCATAGGTGTTTTTAGCAGATTTAGATTTTTGAAGTGCTAAAAGAGAATAAGGAAGTGCTTCATGCGGTTTCATCATTTTTCTATGGGCATCTCCTAAGTTATTTAGAATATTTATTTTAATATAGGACGGGGTGTTTTTAGAATATGTCTTGGCTTTTAAAAAATAGCTTAATGCATTTTCAAACTGTTCCAAGTCTTCATAAATACTCCCTATATTTTCATAGGTAATTGCTAAACCTGTACTGTCGGCAAGGGTCTTAAATATAGCCAAACTTTCTTCTTGGTTTTTTATAGCCAATGTGTAATTTTCTTCTTTTTCGGCAACACTACCTAATAGCCCATAAGATGTTGCTTTACCCTTTTTAAAATTGATGCGTTCTGCAGTCGCCAAACTTTTAGTTAAATACGTAGTTGCGTTTTTATATTGCTTTAATGAAAGGTATATACGACTCATTTTATTTCTAATATAAACAGCAGTAGTGTCTTCTTGATTATGCTGCTCTAAAGCATCATGATAATGTTTTATAGCTTCGTTTGCTATCCCTAAATGCTCGTAGAAATTAGCCAATTGAATGTGAGATTTAACAAGCTCCTCACGATTATCAGTGTACTCAGCTTTATCTAAAAGCTTGTTTAATTTGGTGAAAACGGAATCTATATTACGATGAATAGGAATCTGTGATTCTTGGGCATTGACACCTGTTGTTATGAAGAGAATAATAGTAACAACGCTTAAAAATTTAATAGTGTTATGATGTAGCATGCCACAATAATGGCTGTAGGTCTTAAATATAATCATGGCCAAAATTAAAAAATGCAATGTTACTTAAATATTACTTTTTTATAATTAGCATTAAAATACGATACTAGGCAGCATGTATTAATTATTTGAAAATATTGAAAAATTACTAGCTCAAACTTTAGTTCTAAAAATGAAAATGTTCTGACAAATGATTTAATATCGAGTTAAAATACCGCTTCTGATATTTTGTAATGCGTGTAAATATGAAGCAAGAAAAAAGCGAGGATGGACCTCGCTTTATAACTTTACTTTTGAATATCGTTTGATTCTTATTTTTTAGGATGAACCAATTTCATTTCATCAATTAAGCGTTGTGAATCTGCATATTTATCTATTATAAATAATACATAACGGATGTCTACCATAATATTTCTACAAATTTCTGGATCGTAATTCATGTCACTCATGGTTCCTTCCCAAACGCGGTCAAAATTTAATCCGATTAAATTTCCATGTGCATCAATTGCAGGGCTTCCAGAGTTTCCTCCAGTGGTATGATTTGTTCCTAAGAAACATACAGGTAGTTTCCCGTTGGCATCTGCGTAACGTCCGTAATCTTTAGCGGCGTATAAATCTTGTAGTTTTTGTGGAACATCGAATTCATAATCACCAGGAACATATTTTTCCATAACACCGTCTAAATACGATACTGGATTATAATATACAGCATCTTTAGGGGCATAACCACGAACTTGTCCGTAAGTCACACGAAGCGTACTATTTGCATCTGGATAATAACGTTCGTTAGGTACAACTTCCATAAGTGCTTTCATATACTGTGTTTCTAAAGCATTGATCGCCGAATTTTTTGCTTGAAAATCAGGTTCAATGTTGGTGTAAAAATCATCAATAAATGGTTTTGCATACGCATAAGCAGCGTCGTTATTAAGTTTTTCAATCACTTCTGTAGGCGTGCCTTCAAGTAAAGCCATAGCACTTTCAAGATTTGTAAATGCTGTTGTATCGTAAATTGTAGGATCTACATTAGAAGTGTAAAATGGCATAATAGCTTCAAAAACACCTTTATCTACTTCGGTGTTGTAATTTTTTAAAGTGCTTTTAATTCTATCCTGTGTTACTGATATGGCTTTGTTAAACGTTTCATCTCCTTTAGTTGCTGCAGCTTCCATTTGTGATAAATAAAACATCATGGACATTAGCTCGTTAGTACGTATAAAAATTTCAACAAAATTGCTTCTTTTTATATCTACAGGAGCAAAAGCTTCGTATTGTATTTCAAGTTCTGGAAGTATGTTTCCATATTCGCTTTCTAAATTTTGTGCTTTCAAAGCGTCTGTAAAAGCAGCTTCTTCGGCTCTCTTTTTTGCAATAGCATTACTCTTTTTAATGCCTTGGTTTTCGCCAATCCACTTTTTCCAATAATTTGCAATACGTGCTTGTTTTGAAGCATATTGAATACGAATTTCGTCGTTCGCTTTCATATTTGCGTCAATCACCTTTAAAGCAGCCTCACGAATAGCAATGTTGCTTGGATTTAATTGTTCTGTAATTTCTTGGATCGCAACTGCGGGTAAATATTCTTCTGTAGTACCAGGGAAACCAAAAACTAAGGTAAAATCACCTTCGCTAATCCCATCTAAAGAGATTGGTAAAAAGTGCTTTGGTTTGTATGGCTTGTTGTCTTTAGAGTATTCTGCTGGACGATTTTTTTTATCGGCGTAAATTCTGAAAAGCGAAAAATCTCCAGTATGTCTTGGCCATACCCAGTTGTCTGTATCCGATCCAAATTTTCCAATACTTGTTGGAGGTGCACCAACTAAACGAATATCGTTAAAGCGCTCTGTAACAAATAAGAAATATTGATTGCCTTTAAAAAACGACTTAATCTTGGTGTTTTGCCAATCTTCTTTTTTTGTTGCTGCTTGAATTCGGTTACTATTTCCGTCGGTTTTAGATTGTTTTTCTTTGGCGGTCATGTCTGTAGTAACGCCTTCAAGCACTTTATCAGTAACGTCTTCTATACGTACAATAAATTCCACATAAAGACCTTTGTTGGGTAATTCATCTTCAAAAGACTTTGCCCAAAACCCATCTTTTAAGTAGTCGTTTTCTAAAGAAGAATGTGATTGAATTTGTCCGTAACCACAATGGTGATTTGTTAATAATAGACCGTTTTTAGAAATCACTTCGCTTGTACATCCGCCGTTAAAATGGCCAATGGCATCTTTTAAACTTGAGTGGTTAACATCGTAAACGTCTTTTGCAGTTAGTTCGCTTCCTAAGGTTTCCATATCGTCTTCATTCATCCCTTGAAGGAGCGAAGGAATCCACATACCACCTTGCTGTGCACTAACTTGAATGGTTACAAAAAGGATTAAAAGTTTTATTAATTTCATGAGTTTATTTTTAAGTTTTGCAAAGATAAAAAAGAGTAGAATATATGTGGGTTTTTGGATTAATATATGTCTTTTAATATCTGAAATTTGGATAAAATAAATTGAAAAACATGTAGTTAAAACAAAACTTTAGGGAAATAGGTTGGCTTTTAGTAAATTCGTAATCCCAATCAAATTTATATGAAACAACAACTACTTTTAACTTTTACTTTTTCAATATGTTTTATCTCAGCTTTAAATGCTCAAGAAATTGAACATGAAGGCAATATTTATGAAATAAAAGGGTCCTCGATTATTTTAGATGGTTACGATGTTACCGAAAGTTTAACGCTAGACGACCAGCATGAAATTAGATATGAACATTCTGAAAAAATGGAAGAATTCAGAATTAATAAAAAAAGCAAAAAAACTCAAAATAAAGCAGTTGCCAAAGCAGAGCGAAGACAATTAAAGGAAGAAGAAAAAGCTGAAAGAAAAGCCAAAGGCGAAAAGAAATTTTTAATTTTTTAATGCAAGACCAATTACACATAGCGTTAATTCAAACCGATTTGATTTGGGAACAACCTAAAGCGAATCGAGATAAAATACGTCTGCTTGTAACATCCATTCCCGATGCTGTAGATGTTGTTGTGCTTCCAGAAATGTTTACTACTGGGTTTACAATGAATGCGTCAAAATATGCAGAAACAATGTCTGGCGAAACTGTAAGTTGGATGCTGAAATTAGCAGCAGAAAAACAAGCCGCCGTTATGGGAAGTCTTATTGTTTCTGAAGCAGATAAGTATTACAATCAGTTAGTTTTTGTATATCCAAATGGCGATTTAAAAACCTATAAAAAACGACATACGTTCACTCTTGCTGGCGAAGATAAAATATATACTGCAGGCACAGAACGTACTATTATAGATTTTAAAGGTTGGGCACTTTGCCCATTAGTGTGTTACGATTTGCGTTTTCCAGTTTGGTCACGTTACCAGGACGACTACGATGTACTTTTTTTTGTTGCAAACTGGCCAAATATACGCATTGTGGCTTGGACAGCTTTATTACAAGCACGTGCTATAGAGAATATGTGCTATTGCATAGGTGTAAACCGCGTTGGTATAGATGATAATGGTCATGAATATTCAGGGCATTCTGCTGCTTATAATACTTTAGGTGAAACTATTTCTGAATTTTATGAAAACGAAATTGGTTACCGTATTGTGACTTTAAACAAATCGGATGTTGTAAAGACTAGAAAGAAATTTAAATTTTTAAATGATAGGGATTCTTTTATTTTAGAATAAATTCATATTCCGAATCAAATCCTGCACGCACATCAATTTCTTCAGGATAATAACTTATACGTTCTGGTTGTATCTTTTTAAGAACATTACCTGTGCTGTATTTTTTGTTTTTGTTCGTATCATAAATCACGCGAACCCAATATTTTCCCTTTGCTAAATACGTAAAATCCACAGGTTCTGGCTCTGTGCTGTATTGTTCATATTTCACTTCTCCACTTTCCGTTGTTAACTGAATAATTAAAGGGTATTCGGCATTTTTAATAATTATACGAACATTTGGGTAATCGTCGTAAGCCCTTGTTTCCATTAAATACTGAAGTGTATCGTTTTTATTATCGAAGAAATCGGTTATGGCTCCTGGGAACAATTGTAAACGGTATTTTAAATTTTCTTTCTTTTTAAACGAAAACTTAATGTTATTATTCAACGTGTCCATTTTAGTTGTATATGGCACTACGATAGAATCTTTATCAATAAAGAAAATATGAGATTTATCTAACGATTTAAACGGTGTTGTTGCTGTTAAAATAAAATCGTCGTTAAAATTAATCTGTCCAGAGTGAGACCCTTTAATAATCAAGGAATCCTGATATTTATCTGTAATCTTTACACTAAAAGTATCTATTGCTGTATGTTTATATCCGACTTTAAAACGAAGCGTGTCTAAGTCTAGTTTTGGGCGATACCAATACAGTAATGAATCTGTTTTCTCTTCTTTTGTAATGGTATGTTCAAAATCAGGAGGTGTTTCAGTTAGTATATCAATGTCCATGTTTTCGTAATCACCTTCAAAACCAAAAGCTATTTTGCCTTTAGATACTAATCGCGGTTTAAATGGTTTAAATTCTAATTCTTCTTTAAATAATTTTAAATGATAAATGGTGTCTGTAGGAACCGTTATAATCGAATTTAGAAATCCTATTTTGTCTGACTTTGGTTGGAATTTATAATCCTGATTCTCATCTTTCATTGCCACTAAAAGATATTTCCCGGCTTTAATATTTTCCAAATTAAAGGTTGTAATACTGTCTAAAGTATTGGTAACGTATTTTGGTTTTTCCTTAAAAATTATAGAATCTGTAAAAGTAGAATCTATTTCATATAAAGCAACCGTCACAAAATTATCAGGTTTTTTTAAAGTCGCATCCATAATTACACCTGCTACTTGTAACGAATCGATATAATCGCCGGTAGAAAACACATATTTATAATAAGGAAATGGGTTTTCTTCGTGGTTATCTACAATACTACTCCCAAAATTAATCGCATAGGTTGTGTTTGGAATTAAGGTGTCGTAAATTTTAATGGTTATATATTTACTCGCGCTCCCTAAAGGTGTAATATCAGGTTGGGTATTCATTGGTGGCGAAATAATAAGCTGCTTACTTAAATTCTTAATCTTAATGTATTCATTAAAATAGATTCTAATTTCATCACTTTTAAACTGAGTTGAGAAATTTTCGGGTTGTGACTTTACTATAGCTGGTGGCGTTGTGTCTATTTTTCCTCCTGTAGGATTTCCTTTATTTGCACAATTTATTATAGTTAAACATAAGACTGTTATGAACAAAAAATTTGAAAGCGTTTTACTCATTATTCAATTAGAATTTACGCAAAGAAACAATTTATTTGGCAGTAACCGAAAACACTTTAAGCAATTGCCATAGCCGCGATGCTTATTTTAACATTTTTACCAGATAGAAGTAGGTTTGCACAGGCTTCCATAGTGGCACCGGTGGTAATAATATCGTCTACAAGTAAGATGTGCTTATTGTTTATTTTGTCTAAATGCTGAACACTAAATATGGTTTCAGAAGCGGTCCAACGGCTTAATCTGTTTTTTGAAACTTGCGAGTTTGTATTTGTAATTTTTATTAACACATCATCAATATATTCGGCTTGTAAAGCTTCAGCCAGTTGTCGTCCGAATTTGTCGACCTGATTATAACCACGTGTTTTAAGTTTCTTTTTATGAAGCGGAACAGGAATAACAACATCAACAGTTTTATAAGCCTCTAAAGTTTGCAATTCGCCACCCAACCAATCGCCTAAAAAAGTTCCAATAGGCTCTTGACCTTTATATTTTAACTGATGAATGAGTTTTTGAGTGATGCCTTTCTTTTCAAATCTTAATAGGGCAGTGGCTTGTTCAACTTTAACTCTTCCATAAAAAACTTTAGAAACACTAGAATCATTATTAAAATGAAATTGAGTTACCGGTAAGCTATGTCTGCAATCTGTACAAAGCGTTTGTTCGCCATCGGCTAGAACATTTTGACAGCTGTAACACACTTTAGGAAAGAAAATATTGAATAATGCTTCAAACATAAGACCCAAAACCTTTAAATTACAAAATTTTACAATACTTTAAATAAAAGATACGAATAGTTTTCAAGCGTTTTATATTTTTGTAGCATGGCAAATCAAGATGATCAATTTAAGAAGGTAATTTCGCATGCCAAGGAATACGGTTATGTATTTCAGAGCAGTGAAATTTACGACGGTTTAAGTGCAGTATACGATTATGCACAAAACGGTGTGGAGTTAAAGAAAAATATACGTGACTACTGGTGGAAAGCCATGGTACAAATGCATGAAAATATTGTAGGTTTAGACGCCGCAATTTTTATGCATCCAACCACTTGGAAAGCTTCTGGTCATGTCGATGCCTTTAACGATCCATTAATAGATAATAAAGATTCTAAAAAGCGCTATAGAGCCGATGTTTTAATTGAAGACTATTGTGCTAAAATAGAAGCTAAAATAGATAAAGAAGTCGCTAAAGCAGAAAAACGTTTTGGTGAAACTTTTGATAAAGCAGAATTTGTTAGCACTAACGGACGTGTAGTAGGATACCAAGAAAAAATTGATGGTATTTTAGCGCGTATGGGGAAATCTTTGGAAAAAGAAGATTTAGTAGATGTTAAAGCACTTATAGAGGAACTAGAAATTGCAGACCCGTTAACAGGATCTAGAAATTGGACAGAAGTAAAGCAGTTCAATTTAATGTTCGGAACCAAAATTGGAGCTTCGGCAGATACGGCAATGGACTTATATTTACGTCCAGAAACGGCGCAAGGGATCTTTGTGAATTTCTTAAACGTTCAGAAAAGTGGACGTATGAAAATTCCTTTCGGAATTGCCCAAACAGGTAAGGCGTTTAGAAACGAGATTGTTGCAAGACAGTTTATTTTCCGTATGCGTGAATTTGAACAAATGGAAATGCAGTTTTTTGTAAAACCAGGCACTCAAAAAGAATGGTACGAAGAGTGGAAACAAACACGTTTAAAATGGCATTTATCTTTAGGAATGGGCGAAGAAAATTACCGTTTTCACGATCATGATAAATTAGCACATTACGCCGATGCAGCAGCCGATATCGAATTTAAATTCCCATTCGGATTTAAAGAATTAGAAGGAATTCATTCACGTACAGATTTTGATTTAAGTCAGCACGAAAAACATTCTGGAAAAAAATTACAATATTTCGATCACGAAGAAAATAAAAGTTATGTGCCTTACGTGGTAGAAACCTCAATAGGTTTAGACCGTATGTTCTTAGCCGTGTTTTCTAACTCTTTAGTAGAAGAAGAATTAGAAAACAATACAACACGTACTGTTTTAAAATTACCAGCAGTTTTAGCACCAGTAAAAGCAGCCATTTTACCTTTAGTAAAAAAGGATGGTTTGCCAGAAGTTGCAAGAAAAATTGTTGAAGATTTAAAATGGGATTTCAACGTTGCTTACGATGAGAAAGATGCTGTTGGGAGACGTTACCGTAGACAAGATGCTAACGGTACACCGTTCTGTATTACTGTAGACCACGATACGTTGGAAGATAATACGGTTACGATTCGTAATAGAGATACCATGGAGCAAACACGTGTTAAGATTGAAGATCTTCGCGATATTATTAAGAAAGAAGTCGACGTGCGTTCTTGGTTAATGAAAATGTAATTAATATTCGATACTAATTATAGTGCGTCAAACTGAACGCGTTTCAGGGTCTCATTATATGGGCTTCATTGTTTTTGTTTAAATAGTTGGAGCTACTTATGGGAAGCTGAAATAAATTCAGCATGACGATATAAAAATTAAAAAAGTATATAAAATCCTCAAGTTCTGCTTGGGGATTTTTTACGAGATAGATTTACGAGGAGAATTTATCTAGTCTTTGTTCTTGGGTCTAACGGCGAAGCGGTCTAATGTCTAATTTAGAAGTAGGCTTTTAACTGTACATTCCCAGTATGAATACTATTACTGGTTTCTGTTTTTCTACCAAAATAGGATAGGTTTAAATCTAAAAACTTGGTGATTTTTTTCTGAATTAAAACCGTCCAAGTAAAATTTTTCCCGGGTTGTAAACCTTCTAACATTTGGTAAGCAACTGGAGTATTAGCGTTTCCAGTATATACATTCGAAAAGTAATTAAATTCTCCACTAATTGCCGATTTTTGAACATTAGAAATAGATAGAGAGGTCCCGTATTTTTGTTGCTTTAAAGTTTCAAAACTACCTATAGTATTTTCTTTATTTGTGAATTGGTAGTAAACGTCAAATCGTGTATTCTCATTTAACAAATAGGTTAATTTTGGGTTGAATTGCGATTCATCAATATTGAAATTTTTACTCACATAATTCTCGCTAATACTTTCGGTATTACTTAAGCTACTTAAAAACGTAACCAGCCAACTTTCGGCAAATTTATGATTGAAATTTAATTGATGACTTTCTAAATTATTTTCTATAAAACCAATGGTTAAAAGTGTTTTAGCTTTATTATTTAAATATGTAAACGAGGTTGTGAAATGCTGTTTGCCACGATTAAAAAAGAGGACATTTCTAACATTTAATAGTAGCCCAATCTGATTTTCTTCATCATTGTTAAATGGGTTAATCTGAAAGCTATTTCCGTCTCGAAGATTTTTTCTATCGATTAAATAGGCCGTCTGATTGTAAAAATGAGATATAAAAGATTTAAAACCAGATCCCGAATTTATCCATTGTTGTGGGTTTAAAGTCAAAGTTTGGCTAAATCTATTTTGGTGTGTTTTAATATAAATTTGATTTGGTAGTAAGACCCGAATATATTTGCCTTCATCTTGAAATTGTGCCAATTCAAACTCTTCTAATTCCTGAATACCGTTTTCGTTATAATCTATCCATGTATACGTCCCTTGGCCAGGTTCGACTTCTACATATGTAAAATCTTGTTGTGGTAAGGTTCCCGAATTGGTTTCAAAAATAGTATTCCATTGTACCATTTGTTTGAAGAAATTTTGGCTGTAAATTAATCGCGAATTCAACGATTTTTCATCATCTTCATATACATTATCTAAGGTTCTGAAATTTACAAAGAGCGATAAGTTTGTATTGGTATTTTGTATGATTTTGGAATCTAAGAAATAAGTTTTAGAGGTGTTTACATGTTGTAATTCGTTATTTCTAATACTATCGTTTACGCGATATTTAAAACCTACTTCGGCAAATATATTAGTGCTATCTCCAACTCCTGTAAATACTTCGTAGCTTTTAAATTTCTGACTTTCAGGTAAAAATAGTTCTGTGTAAATCTCTTTTTGTTGATTGTTCTCGGTAGAAAATTTTGCTCCAACCCAAGGTTTTCCAAAGCTGTATGTGGCCTTATTGTAAGATCGTAAGAATGTTGAGGTACTAGTTTCTGAGTCTGAATTTAGAAAACTAGAGTTCGTGTAAAAATGAAAATTATTTAAATGGAAAAATCCATTGGCTACATGTCGGTTTCCATTAAAATTATTATGATAACTTAAATGCTCAAACTGATAATTTAAAAACACCTTTTCAGGTAATGTAAGTTGAAGTCCGCTAACCAATAATTTCTGATTCCCGATCGGGTTTTCGATATTCCAATCGCGAATAAATTCTGTATTATAAATGACTTCAATAGTTCTGAAATTTTCTCCAATATAATTAAAATCTGCAAACGCATCTAGACTCCAAAGACTGTCCTGCTTAATTATATTTTGATTGATTTTTAATTTTCCAGCAAAACCATCATTATTACCATCGTCTAAATCTGAAAATAGGTTTAAATCATTTTTACTTCCGGCACCTTCAAAATAAATATTCGTTTTTGCAGATGGCTTATACACTCCGTTTATGTCTGCAATTTGCAATTTTGTTGGAGCAACTAGGCGTGTAACAGGTGCATAATTCCCTTGAGATATTCCGTTTTCTGGAGCAATATATTCGTAAATATTACTAATTGCATTAATGTCGCTTAAAATATAATCGCCCAGCCTTTCGCCTACTAAGCTAAATTTTACACTATAAAGTTCGTCTTCCGGGTTGTTAGAAAATACATAAATGGATTTACTATCTATCACTTCTTGTTTATATAAAATTCTGTTTTCGTTATAGGGTTCTTCAGTTGCAGATGGAGAGATCATTTTAGAGGAATCGTCTCCTGCATTTGCTAAAATAGCGACTTGTTCTGTGGATAAATTTTGTTGAATGGGGTTGTTTTTTGAATCATTTTCAGAATATACAGAAGCACCAATACTAAATTTTTCACTTTCATGACGACCACCTCCATAACCTATTAGTCGGGAATAATTACGGTCGCTATATTGAAAATCGACTGTAATTCGCATTTCCGAAGTTACTGGGAATGTGGAGTTAAAAATAATTTCACCAGCATTATAATTCATAATGTAATCTTTGTTTTCGCCACGTTCTAAAACAACACCATTCACATATACAAGTTCACTTCCAGAAAGAATAAGTACATAAAGCTCGTCGTTTGGTCCCTTTAATTTATAAGGCCCTTGATTACCTTCTTGAGCCGTAAACTGGCTACGTGTAAATAATCCTCGAACAATAGCACCTGCAGCAAATACTTCAGTTTTAGAAATGTCATGACTAAGGGTCGCATTTAGAGAAAGACCTTGTATACGCTTGCTAAAATTAGCAAAGAAGGTATTTGTGTTTTGTAAATCGATATCACCTGCGCGTATATTCCAAGTATCGCTAAAAATTTCGATAAACACTTGATCAAATTCATCTAAACGTTGAGAATATCCGCTTTCTTGTAACGGTATATTGGCATCTTGAATAGAAGCACGCAGTGAGACTTTATCATTCAATTTTCCTGTAATTTGTAGATCTAGTTCGCTATTTAAAACCGAATTTTGGTTGTTACCAACAGTAACACCACGAGAAATACTTCCGGAAGTTGACAAACCATCAAAAGGGACAAACTTTTTAGTACTTGTAGACTGCGAAAGTTTATATAATTTTTGTTGATTGTTGGTGTTAGAAAGAATAATACCGTCATCTAACTGTCTGTACGTTTTTGTCAAAAAATCAGGAAATTTTAAATAAGAAATCTGAACGGAATCGGCATTAATAGGTTGTTTGAAAACCAATAAAGCTCTAGGGAAATCGACTGTGTAAAAACTACTGTCTATAACCGTATTCGTTGCCGTTTTTAAAGTAAACCAGCTGGGGTTTATACTTACGCTATCAATAACAATTGTATCTTTAACCGCAACTTTTTTTGTTTTGTAATTGGTGCTTGGCTCTTGTGCAAATACACAAAGGCTAGAACAAAAACATATTAAGACGATTATAAACTTCATGTGGTATTTAAACTGCGAAACGTTTAAAATATTTTACTCACTAAGTGAGATTTAAGTTGCTCCGATTTTTATGTCGAAATAATTTTATTAAACGCTTCAGGGATTTGGCTTGAGGCGGTTTATAATGTATTGTGTTAAAAGGTCATTAAAATAATAGTGTAAAAGTAACGCATTATTTATTTTAGCTGAAATTCTATAAAAAATAAGCGCACAGAATTAAATAAACGCATATTGCTTGCAAATATTGAAACAACCGCGCAATAAAATAATAAAAATGAAGATAATTTCTTACAATGTAAATGGTATTCGTGCCGCCCTAAAAAAAGGATTCATAGATTGGTTAAAAAGTGCAGATCCAGATGTTATTTGTTTGCAAGAAATTAAAGCTAATGAAGACCAGTTAGATTTAGGAATTTTTGCCGAAGCGGGTTATCCATATAACTATTGGTATAGTGCGCAAAAAAAAGGATATAGCGGTGTAGCCATTTTAAGTAAAACAAAACCAAACCATATAGAATTTGGCACAGGAATTGAGTCAATGGACTACGAAGGACGAAACATTCGTGCTGATTTTGATGATGTTTCTGTAATGAGTTTATACTTGCCATCGGGAACAAATCTGGCTCGTTTAGAACATAAATTTGAATACATGGCTATGTTTCAAGATTATATATCTGAATTAAAACTGGAGTTTCCGAATTTAGTGATTTGCGGAGATTATAATATTTGTCACGAAGCTATAGATATTCATGATCCAGTAAGAAACAAAAATGTCTCTGGGTTTTTACCTGTAGAGCGCGAATGGATAGGTACTTTTATGGATAGCGGATTTATAGATTCGTTTAGACATTTTAATAAAGAACCAGATCATTACAGTTGGTGGAGTTATCGTGCAAATGCTAGAAATAATAATAAAGGTTGGCGTATCGATTATTGTTTGGTGTCCAAACCGTTAGAAAATAGATTAAAGCGTGCTGTTATTTTACCCGAAGCCAAGCACAGCGATCATTGTCCTATTTTAGTTGAAGTTTAATATTTTTTAACCCTGAATTCGTTTTTGTATGAATTGTAAATTAATTTTATCGGTATTATCTATTGTTGTTGCATCATCTTGTGTGTCGCCTAGAATTTATAAAGATTTAGAAGCTAGACACGAAGTGTTGAAGACAGAAAATCAATCGTTGATGGATGAAAATTCTGAATTGACTACAGCAAAAACACAATTAGAAAATGATTTAAGTGCACTTCAGAAAAATTACGATGACACTGTAAACAGACGTGATCGACTTCAAAATGATTATAATGCTTTGAAATCGAATTACGATAATTTGCAAACATCTTATGATGCTTTAGAAAAAAATAGTTCAGCATCTATTGCTAAAAACGTTCAGCAAAATAGAGAGTTGTTAGCGCAATTAGAAGCAAAAGAGCAAGCTTTAGCTGCCGAGAATACACGATTAGAAGAATTAAAGAGAGAATTAGAGTCACGTTCACAACGCGTAGCAGAATTAGAACGTGTAATTGCACAAAAAGATGCAAGTATGCATGCCTTAAAAGATGCTATTTCTAGAGCGTTAACAGATTTTGAAGGTAAAGGTTTAACCGTGGAACAGCGAGACGGAAAAGTCTATATTTCTATGGAAAATAAACTGTTATTTAACTCAGGTAGTTGGGCTGTTGGGACAGAAGGTCGCAGAGCTGTGGAGCAATTAGGAGCAGTATTGTCTGAAAACCCAGATATAGCAGTGCTTATTGAAGGTCACACAGACGATGTGCCGTACAAAGGAACCGGACAGTTATCTGGAAATTGGGATCTTTCTACCAAACGCGCTACAGCAATCGTGAATATTTTAAGAGAAAATAGCGGTATTAATCCTGAAAATTTAACGGCGGCTGGTCGTGGAGAATTTGCTCCAGTAGCCTCAAATTCAGCTGCTGAAGGTCGTGCTAAAAACCGTAGAATTGAAGTGGTTTTAACTCCTAAGTTAGATGAGATCTCTAAACTTTTAAATGAGATTTAATGTAATACTAGACAGAAATACTTTTTTAAAATGACGCTAAATATCCTCTTTAATTTATATTAATTATAAAGGATATTTAGCGTTTTTTTTTCTTCATGGTAGAAATATATTTTAACTTAGTACCTTAAGTTAATTCTACATTTATAACGTATATGAAGCATTTTTTTTGGATTGTTTGTTTGGTAGTGCTTTCGTCTTGTAATTCTAAAACTAAACAGTCAGATTATGTAGCCGTCGAAGATTTAAAACTTCAACATGAGGATGGTTTTGTTGGTGATTCCCAATGTATGACATGCCATAAAGGGGTGTTTGATGACTGGAAAGGATCTGATCACGATTTGGCTATGCAAGTTGCCAATGACTCTACTATTTTGGGAGATTTCAATAATGTAAAAACTATAATAGACGGCGTGTCTTATCATTTTACGAAAGCAGATGATAAATTCATGGTTCATATTAAAGAAATAGATGGAAGTGAAGTCGATTATGAAATAAATTATGCTTTTGGAGTAAGACCACTTCAGCAATATTTAATAGATTTTGATAGAGGAAGAAAGCAAGTGCTACGTGTTACTTGGGATTCAGATAAAAACAGATGGTATCATCAATATAAAGGTGATGAAATAGATCCGCATGACTGGTTGCATTGGACAGAAACTGCACAAAATTGGAACACGATGTGTGCCGAATGTCATTCTACAAATTTAAATAAGGATTACGATGTCGAAACAGATACCTACAATACCACATATTCTGTAATTAACGTGAGTTGTGAAAGTTGCCACGGGCCTGCAGAACGACATGTGTATTGGGCCGAGAATATTCAAGATAGTATTCATACCGAAAACACATATATTATTCCTGGAAATTCTCAAATTAGCCAGATGAATATGTGTGCTCCGTGTCATGCTAGACGTGCGCGATTAACAGAGAAAATGATACCGGGAACGCACTTCGAAGATCAATATTTACTTCAAAATATATCAGACGATTTGTATCATGGCGATGGGCAGATTGAAGATGAAGATTACGTTTATGGATCTTTCCTTCAAAGTAAAATGTACCACGAAGGTGTGAAATGTTCAGACTGTCACGATCCACATACTTTAAAAGTTAAATTCCCAGATAATAAATTGTGTTTACAGTGTCATGCACCAAAATACGACGAGCCTTCTCATTCTTTTCATGCAAAAGAAACAGAGGGTGCGCAATGTATAAATTGCCACATGACAGGTGCTGTGTATATGGGAAACGATTTTAGACGCGACCATAGTTTTAGAGTGCCAAGACCAGACCAAAGTGTGGAATATGGAACACCAAATGCTTGTACGCAATGTCATCAGGATAAGTCCGATGAATGGGCTGCAGAACAGGTTGTAGATTGGTATGGTCCAGATAGATCAGATCATTTTTCAGACGATTTATTAATCAGTCATAAATCGAATATAAATGCTCAGGAGCGTGAACGTTTAGATATGTTTATCAATAATCTAAATTATCCTGCGATTGCAAGATCTACTGTAATCGAGAGTTTAGAAGTTACAGATACCCAACAGTTTCAAGCGATTTTGAAAAGTTTAGACGACCCGTCTCCAATAGTACGTTTTAGTGCGCTTCAAAAGTTTAGAGGTATTAGTGTTCAAGATCGTATATCTATTGCAACTAAGCATTTAAGCGACACTACACGATTGGTTAGGATAGGTGCCATGCAGTTGTTAACTGGAATTGACACACAAGAACTCGCTATTATAAATCAATCGGTTTTAGGTAAAGCGAGACACGAGTTAGAAACGATGATGTTTACAAATGCAGATTTCGCTACTGGACGATTTCAATTGGGCGATTATTATTATCAGAACAATGATATTGATAATGCTATAAAAAATTATCAATTAGCTATAAAAAAAGACAGTTTGTTATTACCTGTATATTCTAATTTAGCAACGGCTTACAGTTTACAAGGAGATTCAAATTCAGCTTTAAAAACATTGAATATTTGGTTGAAAAAAGAGCCAACTGCTGGTCGGGCTTATTATTTGCGTGCACTTTTAAATTTTGAATTAAAACAAAATGATTTTGCAGTTTCCGATTTAAAGAAAGCAATTCAGTTAGATTCTGCAGATACAAGATCTATGTATAATTTAGCAACATTCTACTATCAAAATCAGAAGTTTTCTGATGCAGAACTTTACATACTGAAAGCTTTAAAACTTCAATCAAATAATCAGGATTATCAATATTTATTGGCTTTAATTTATCAAGGTCAGGGAAAAACGGAACAAAGTAACAGGATCATGCAAACGTTACAAGCCAGTCAAAATAATTCATAAAATAATAGTCTACAATGAAATATACAACATTGCCACATACTGATATTAAAGTGAGTAAACTTTGTTTGGGAACCATGACATGGGGAAATCAAAACACTCAGGAAGACGGTTTTCAACAGATGGATTATGCTGTAGAACAAGGTATCAATTTTTTCGATACTGCCGAGATGTATCCCGTTCCAGCACAAGCAGAAACCTATGCGGAGACGGAACGTATTATAGGGAAATGGTTAAAGAAAACAGGAAAACGTAGCGATATAGTTTTAGGATCTAAAATTGCTGGTCCAGGCGATTATACAGCACACGTTAGAACAAACGGATTTGCACCAGAAGCGATTGAAGATGCTATAGAGCATAGTTTAAAACGCTTGCAAACAGATTATCTAGATTTGTTTCAATTACATTGGCCTGAACGCGAATCTAACTTTTTTGGAACACGAGATTACAAACACAATCCGGAAGATGCTTGGACAGATAATTTTAACGACGTTTTAAATAGCTTATACAAAGCAATACAGGCAGGTAAAATTCGCAACATAGGAATATCTAATGAAAAAGCTTGGGGTGCAATGCGTTATCTGGAAGAGTCTAAATACAACGGAATGCCTAGAGTGAAAACCATTCAGAATGCGTATTCTTTAATCAATAGGGGTTTTGAAAGTGATTTGGCAGAAATATCTATGCGTGAAGGTTTAGGGTTGTTAGCCTATTCGCCTATGGCTTTTGGAGTATTGTCTGGGAAATATGTTGAAGGTCTTGCTGATGAAAATTCTAGATTAAATTTATATCCACGTTTTGCGAGATACAGTAGTGTAAATTGCACTAAAGCAACCACTCAATATTTAAAAATTGCACAAGATAACGGATTGAGTCTGGCACAAATGTCTCTAGCTTTTGTAACACAGCAACCGTTTGTAACGAGTAATATTATAGGAGCATCTAAACTGGATCAATTAAAGGAAAATATAGAGAGTATTCATGTTGATTTAAGCGATGAGATTATAGCCGAGATTAACAAAGTACATGAAGAAATTCCTAATCCTGCAACTTAAATAATTATATTTAATACTTAGATTGTAATGAAAATTGCACAAAACAGAGGTTCTAAAAAGAAAGAATTTGAACTTATAAATAAAACTGAATTAGTAATTAAAGAAAAAAGTTTTTTAAGTTCGAAGGAATGGACTGTTGATATTGAATCTATAGGACATCATAAAGTTATAGAAATACATTCTAGAAAAGGATTGAGAATTGTAGGAAGTTTTTTTGTTCTAATTGCAATAACAAGTTGGATTGCTTTTTTTATTGAAGAGAATTTAGGTGGTGAATTAGATGGGTTAATTTGGGGAGGATTGTTTTTTTTATATTAGGAATAACGTGTTTTAAGGCACCACTCAACAATCTATTAATTTTAAATGGTGGCTATTCTAATTTAAATTTTTATCTAGACTCACCATCACGGGAAGAGGTCGAGTTATTTGTAGATAAATTAATAGAACTGTCTAAGCATAAGATTAGAGAGAAATATTCCAGAATAGATTCAGACTTACCTGAAGACACATTTATGAATCAGTTAAATTGGTTACTGAACACCAAATTAATTACAGAAATGGAATACGACGAGAAGAAAAGAGAATATAAAGTTTCTAAATTAATAAAATAGTTTTTTAAGTTTACACTTAATAATAAAGCATAAAAAAAGCCTTACTTGAATAAAGTAAGGCTTTTCTATTAGTTGATTTGATTACCATCTTTATCAAAAAAGTGGTATTCTAGATATGTGTAAGCATCTCTGGGTAGTATTTTTACCCATTTTTTGTGTTCAACGAACCATTTTGAACGTATTGATGGAAAGCCTTTTGTTAAGAAGGCTGCTATAAAAGGATGTGTGTTTAAAACCACCTTTTTATAGTCTTTTTTTAATAGTCGCTCAAGTTCTTGAGTTATTTTTTGTACCAATATAATTGGTGCTTCAACCTCTTCGCCTTGTACACCGTTCGGATTATCTTCACGGGTTTTTATATTCATTTCTGGGCGAACGCGTTGCCTTGTAATTTGTATCAATCCAAATTTACTTGGAGGTAATATTTTGTGTTTCGCTCTATCATCCTTCATTTCTTCACGAAGGTAATTGTAAAGCGTTTTTCTGTTCTCAGCATTGGTCATGTCAATAAAATCGACAACTATAATGCCTCCCATATCACGTAAACGTAATTGTCTAGCAATTTCTTGGGCAGCAATCATATTAACTTCTAAAGCTGTGTCTTCTTGTGAATTGGCTTTGTTAGAGCGATTACCGCTGTTAACATCTACAACATGAAGGGCTTCGGTATGTTCTACTACCAAGTAGGCACCTTTTGCCATAGAAACCGTTTTTCCAAACGACGTTTTAATTTGTCTTTCTACTCCAAATTTTTCAAAAATTGGAACATTAGACTGATACAATTTTACAATTGATTCTTTTTTTGGTGCAATAAGTTGCACATAATCTTTAATTTGGTGATAAAGTTCTTCATCATCTACCTGTATTCCTGTAAAAGAGTCATTAAAAATATCTCGCAATATAGACGAGGCTTTGTTTAGTTCTCCTAAAACTTTACTAGGGTGATGTGCTTTGTTTAGCTTCTTACACATTGCGGTCCAACGACCAAGCAAGTTTTGTAAGTCTTTATCTAATTCGGCAACTTTCTTGCCTTCTGCTACTGTACGTACAATAATTCCAAAGCCTGGTGGCGTAATGCTTTTAACCAGTCGCTTTAAGCGGTCTTTTTCTTCCTTGTCTTCAATTTTTTGTGAAATTGAAATACGATCAGAAAAAGGTACAAGAACAATATATCTACCAGCAATAGAAAGCTCTGAGCTTATTCTAGGGCCTTTAGTAGAAATAGGTTCTTTTACAATTTGTACTAGTAAAGATTGATTAGATTTTAAAACATCTATGACGCTTCCATCTTTATCAATCTCTTTTTCAAACGGGAAGTCTTTTAAAAAGAAATCCTTTAGTTTACCTGTGCTTACACTCTTTGTGAATTTCAAAAGGGAAGGAAGCTTAGGACCTAAATCGTGATAGTGTAAAAAGGCATCTTTTTCGTAGCCAACATTTACAAAAGCAGCATTTAGCCCAGGAACAGTTTTTCTTATTTTGGCGATAAACACGTCACCAACAGAAAAGTTATTACCTCCTTCGTCTTTATGTAATTCAATAAGTTTTCCATCTTTTAATAAGGCAAAATCAACATGTTGGGGACCAGATCTTACGATCAATTCTTTATCCATTTCGTTAATTTTTATCCATACTTTCTTGTTGAAGTTAAAAATTGAAAAGTAAAAGGTTAAATAAGAAACCTGTTACCTATCAATAATCGACCAAACATTTAATTGTACAGATGGATTATACATTATTTTTCACAGGATTTAATCTGTGGAGTTTCCTTTTTTTGCGAAAGGTATATCGCGGGGAAACTCATGTCAAAGAACAATTTTATTAAAAACCGAAAAAGTAGTTATAAAACTACTTTTTCAGATTACTTTTTCTTTTTGTGACGATTAGCACGAGCACGCTTTTTACGCTTGTGCGTCGCTACCTTATGTCTTTTACGTTTCTTACCACTTGGCATAGATCTGTCTTTTTTAGGTTAATATTAAGTTTTTTGTTATTATTTAACGTCTACATTAGTTTTTACACCTTCTACAAATACTTTTGCAGGTTTAAATGCAGGAATGTTGTGTGCTGGAATTTTAATAGTAGTATTTTTTGAAATATTTCTACCAGTTTTTTCAGCTCGAGTTTTGATAATAAAACTACCAAAACCTCTTAAATATACGTTATCACCAGCTTCTAAAGATGTTTTCACTTCTTCCATGAATGTTTCCACAGTTGCTTGAACATCACCTTTCTCGATTCCTAATTTCTCAGAAATTTTCGCTACTAAATCAGCCTTAGTCATTATTTATTTTTTTAAAGTTATCAATTAATTATAAAGGGATGCAAATATAGTCATTTAATATTCAATATTTCTAACCTAATTCATTAAAATTTAAGATTATAAACGATTATTTTTGCAGCACCTAAATTTATTATATGTCTTTTAGTAAAACTTTAACATCTTGGTACTCAGTTAATAAGCGTCAACTTCCTTGGAGACAGACAACTAATCCTTATTATATCTGGCTATCAGAAATAATTTTACAACAGACTCAAATTAAGCAAGGGTTACCATATTATGAAGATTTTGTTGCCACTTTTCCAACTGTTTTCGATTTAGCGAACGCAAATGAAGCAGAAGTTTTGAAACTTTGGCAAGGTTTAGGGTACTATTCTAGAGCTAGAAACTTGCATTTTGCAGCAAAATATGTTGTAGATGAGTTGCAAGGAATTTTCCCTAATAATTATAAAAACTTATTAAAACTTAAAGGTGTTGGTGATTATACGGCGAGTGCAATTGCTTCTATTTGTTATAGTGAAGTTACTGCGGTTGTAGACGGTAATGTATACCGTTTATTATCGCGTTATTTTGGCATTTATACACCTATTAATTCTTCTAAAGGCGCAAAAGAATTTAAAGCTTTAGCGCAAGAATTAATAGATATTAAAGATCCTGCCACTTTTAATCAAGCGGTTATGGAGTTTGGTGCGGTACAATGCAAGCCTAAAAGTCCAAATTGTTCAGTTTGCCCATTTAATACGAGTTGTTATGCATTTAGTAAAAATGTAATTGGTGAATTACCTGTGAAAATTAAAGCCGCTAAAGTGACTAAAAAGTATTTTAATTTTTTAGTCTTTTTAACTCCAAATCAGACAACCGTTTTAGAACAGCGTCAAGGAAAAGGAATTTGGCAAAATTTATACCAGTTTCCTTTAATCGAGTCTAAAAAGGCATTGACACATAAACAGCTTCAGTTAGAATTAGAGTCTTTAGATATTTTAAAAGGGAAAACCTTCGATTTGTCATTATATAATAAAGACGAAATCGTTCATAAATTATCACATCAGCACTTGTACACACAATTTTGGATTGTAGATGTAGATACAAATATTAATGGTGCAATTCCTGTTTCGGAAGTTGAAGATTTTCCAGTTCCAATCTTGATTGGAAATTTCATTGAAGCCTTCAATTTTTAACATCAGAAGTTTATATCTCATAATTTTTTTATTAATTTTAAAAAAGTTGAAGTACAAAGCGTAATTTTGTAGTTCGTAAACAAATATATATATGTCTGGAACGTTAAATAAAGTAATGCTAATTGGGCATTTGGGAGATGATGTTAAAATGCACTATTTTGAAGGTGGTGGTTGTGTTGGCCGTTTTCCTTTGGCAACCAACGAAACCTATGTAAGTAAGCAAACTAACGAACGTGTTACAAATACAGAATGGCATAATATTGTTGTACGTAATAAAGGTGCCGAAATTTGCGAAAAGTATTTAAGCAAAGGCGATAAGATTTATGCTGAGGGACGTCTTAAAACCAGAAAATGGCAAGACGAATCTGGGCTAGAACGTTATTCTACCGAAATACAATGTACAGATTTTACCTTTTTAACAACGAAAAAAGAAAGTGGAGCGAATGCGCAACAATCGCCGCAAGCTACAAAAACTACAGAAAATAAACCGGCAATGAATCAAGACGCTTCAAAAGTTGAAGAAGATGATTTACCGTTTTAATTGTTTAACTAATTTTATTTCAATTGGACCCTGACCCCTCGAGCATTCTAGCTCTAATTTCCACGATAAATGTTCCATTAATTTTTGGTATCGTGCTCTTATGTGTATTACTAACTTGTTCTGCACTAATCTCTGGAGCAGAAGTTGCTCTATTTTCTCTAACAGTTACAGATATTAAAGAAGGCATAGAAAACGATTCTAAAGCCATTCAAATAATTTCAAAACTATTAGATCGCCCTAAAAAATTACTTGCAACTATACTTGTTGCTAATAATTTTATAAACATTGCTATTGTAATTCTTTTCGCCTATCTGGGTAATTTTATGTTTAGTAGTGTCACATCAGAAGTTATTCGTTTTGTTGTCGAAGTTGTATTAGTAACGTTTCTAATTTTGTTATTTGGAGAGATTTTACCAAAGGTCTATGCAAGTAGAAATAAAATGAAATTCGCGACTTTTATGGCTGTTCCATTACAAGTTATGGACGTTTTATTTTCACCACTAAGTTTGCCAATGCGTAGTATTACATTAGGAATTCATGAAAAATTAGGAAAGCAAAAATCTAATTTAAGTGTCGACCAATTATCGCAAGCTCTAGAGTTAACTAGTGAAGACGATACGTCCAAAGAAGAACAGAAAATTTTACAAGGAATAGTCTCGTTTGGTAATACAGATACTAAGCAAGCAATGCGCCCACGAATCGATATTTTTGCTTTAAATGAAGATTTAAAATACACCGATATCATTCCAGAAATTGTGGCTAATGGTTATTCCAGAATTCCAGTTTACAAAGATAATATAGATAATATTAAAGGTATTCTTTACGTTAAAGATTTACTGCCTTATGTAGATAGAAAGCAATTTGATTGGCAGTCCTTAATTCGTGAACCTTTTTTCGTTCCAGAAAATAAAAAGTTAGACGATTTAATGTCGGAATTCCAAGAGAAAAAAGTGCATTTAGCAGTTGTTGTAGATGAATATGGCGGAACATCCGGATTGATATCTTTAGAAGATATTATTGAAGAGATTTTTGGTGAAATTAGCGATGAGTTCGATGATGAGGATCTAGTGTATTCAAAATTAGATGATAATAATTATGTATTTGAAGGAAAAACATCTTTGAAAGATTTTTATAAAATCATTAAAATTACAGACGATTCTATTTTCGAACAGAAAAAAGGTGAAGCCGAAACTATAGCAGGTTTTGTTTTAGAACATTCAGGCAGTTTCCCAAAAACGAATGCAAAAATAAATTTTGAAAATTATCTATTTACTGTCGAAGCTTTAGATAAAAAACGCATTAAACGCGTAAAAGTTACCATTTTATAATATGTTAAAACACTCTCTTAATTGTCTTATATTTTTTATAGTTATCCTAGTGGTATCCTGTGAAGATGCACCTACGCCAAAACCAAATGCATATTTAAGATTAAGTTATCCTGAAGCCAGTTATATTGAAACTAATTTAGAAATTCCTTTTACATTTCAGAAAAATAAATTTGCTTCAGAAGTTGGTGTTAAAAACATGGTTGGCCAAGATAATTATGGTGTAAATATTGAGTATTCTAATTTAAAAGGGACCGTTTTTCTGACTTATAAAAATATAAATGCGGACTCTAAAAATTTAATGGAGTATATTAAAGATGCTCAAAACTTTACTCAAAAGCACACCGTAAAAGCCGATGAAATTACCGAGCAAGTCTATATAAACAACGAGCGAAAAGTATACGGTATGTTTTACGAAGTAGGAGGGAACGCTGCATCTCAATCACAGTTTTATATAACCGATAGTGTAAAACACTTTTTAACCGGATCACTGTATTTCTATGCAAAACCCAATTACGATTCTATTTTGCCAGCAGCCAAGTATCTTGAAAAGGATATAAGGCAGATTATGGAATCTGTGAATTGGAAGTAGATTGAAAATCTTAAAGTTTTTAAAATCTTAAAATTGTTTTCAAAAAAATGATTAATTTAAGGGGATGAAAAAACTTAAAAAAGAAGATATAAATCAGGAGGTTTTTGATTTATATGACGACTACGCACACGATAAAATTGAAAGACGCCAATTCTTAAAGAAACTATCGTTGTATGCCGTGGGTGGTATAACAATGTCGTCCTTGCTTAGTTTTATCTCTCCAAACTATATAGATTCCATTTTAGTAGATATAGACGATCCACGATTAATTTCGGAATACATTACTTACAATTCTCCTAAAGGTGGAGGTGGCATTCGTGGGTTGCTCTCTATGCCTGATAATACATCAGAGAAACTTCCAGGGATTATCGTAGTTCATGAAAATAGAGGCTTAAATCCATATATTGAAGATGTCGCAAGACGTGCAGCTTTGGAAGGCTTTATAACATTAGCTCCAGATGCATTAACACCACTTGGTGGTTACCCAGGAAACGACGATGAAGGTCGGGAAATGCAAAAGAAACGTGATAAGAATGAGATGTTAGAAGATTTTATTGCAGCTTATAATTATCTTAAAAATAATGATAAATGTACAGGTAAAATAGGTGTTGTCGGTTTCTGTTTTGGAGGATGGATTTCCAATATGATGGCTGTTAATATACCAGATTTGTCTGCTGCTGTGCCGTATTATGGAGGTCAGCCTAGTGCAGAAGAAGTTGCTAGTATAGAGGCGCCACTTATGTTGCAATATGCAGAATTAGACAAACGTGTTAATGAAGGTTGGCCTGCATACGAAGCTGCTCTTAAAGCAAATAATAAGCAATATGAAGCTTTTATTTATCCAGAAGTGAACCACGGATTTCATAATAATACAACCCCGAGATACGATGAGGCTGCTGCAAGTTTATCTTGGAATCGTACCATGACTTTCTTTAAAGATAATATGATGTAGTTAATTTATTTAAACTTATAGAAACAAAAAAGCATCCCGAAAGAGATGCTTTTTTTTGTTATGCTATTTTGTAATACTTGGGTCTGTGTTTTGTTATTGTATAGTAAAACCCTGTATTCGTTATGGTATAATATGAATGGATTTAATTCTAAGTTTCTTTAAAATGTTTCTCCAGCTGAAAGATAAAACCCAAAGGAATTCTCTCCAAACCCAATATCCATTGCGAGGTTTGTACGGGATTTTTTATCTACCATTAGTCGCGCTCCAAAACCATAACCTGGTTTTATAGAATCAAATAAATCTACGGATAGTGTTGGGTTATTCGCAGTTGTAGCATTTGCAAATAAGACACCTCCCCATAAGCCACTACATTGAGAAATTGGGAAACGATATTCTGTTTCTGCATACATCATTTGGTTTCCTCTAAAACGACCCTGTGCATAACCACGACCACTTCTGCTTCTTTGGTCGTAGGCAGTTGCTGGTAAAATAAGATAGGGCAATTCGCCTTCCGGAGAAGATTCTCCCATAACCCAAAACGCAATAAGATGCCTTGGATTTGTTTTAGATAAAGGTTGGAAGAACCGGCCTTCCATAGAAAAGTAATCGGCAGATTTATCGCTACCAAGGATTTTTAAGGAGCTATTCCAACTTATCATTGCATAATGACCTTTGTATGCATTAATCATATTATCTCGGGTATCCGAAACCATATTTAAACCTATGGCAGACGATGCATATTTTTCAGGATTGAAACCGTATTTTTTACTATAGGCGTAGTTACTTGTTAATAAAGTGTCGCCAGGAGTTAGATTAAGTTTCTCGTCGACAATATTGGAATAACTATCTAGGTAATACCCTGCACCTATGTAAAGTGATCGTGTTATATTATAAGAAATAGACTGGTAAAAGCGCAAGAAATTAAACTTTAATGGTTGAGCCAAAGAGTCTATAGATGTTTCTTGTCCACTTAAATTATACTGATAATCTAAAATACCATCTTCTGGAGCATCGGTACCAAGACCATAAGTTGGCTGTGAAAAGATTTGATAACGCCAATCCCCAGTTAGAAAGAATTTATTATTTTTAGAGTAGATACTATTCTTCATCAAAAAAAGCATTTGATTTTTAGTGGTATACTGTGCACTACCAGAAATCATTGAATAATGTGTGTTTTCTCCGGATCGTTTAAATGCTAGCTGCCCTCCAACGCCCATCATAAAACCAATTGCAGGATTAGAACCAATAATTGGAAACAATAATAATCCACCTGATTTATCAGAGACTTTTTCGGTTTTGTGGAATGCTTTTCGAATCACATCACTCATATCTATTTGGACACATGTCGTATCTACCTTATTTTGAATGGTATCTTGCGCAAATGCAAAAAATGGAAAAAGGATTCCCAATAGCATAAAAATTGCTCTCATGAAAATGAATTTGATTGGACGGACTCCTGAGTTTGCATGAAACCTCAGTAAATCTATGTTATAATTACTACTATCGTACATAATTGATGCTTGTAAGTTTTAGTCTTAAAACACTATTGTTTTTACCTTTACTTTATCTTGTAGCATATGTGTATAAATAACGATTTGTTCGTTTTTAAACCGTTTTTTTATTTAAGTTAAATGTAAATAATAATTTTGAATATCCTTTGAAATCTTCTCCTACTTTAATATTTGGGAGTTTTCTAATCGTACTCTAGACAGGAGTAGTAATCAGTCTATTGTTAACGGTGTGTATCAGTAAAAGAAATTCTAAAACATTTTTTTAGTTTGCTTTTAATGCGATAGTTAATATCTGTAGAGCGCTATAGTAAAGAGAAAATCGCTACAATTTTAGTTGGATGATTGATATCCATAATGCACCTTCTACCTGAAAAACCCTGACTTCTTAGATAACCGGATACATTCGAACATTTAATTTAGTTTTAAAATTTGAAAAGTTATATTTACCAACTATTAGTTTAAAGTATGTAGTTTCATTTTAATGATGAGCTAATTCAATAAAAGAAAAAACATGTATATTCATATAGCCGTATTAGCGTCTTTCATTTTAATTTATAATCTTTTTGCTGAAAAAATTGAAAAAACGACTATTAACGGCCCGCTTTTCTATTTAATTTTTGGAGTAATTGCAGGCCCTGTATTTCTAGGAGTTCTAAATTTGGAAGCAGATAAGGAAACCTATAAAATATTGGCAGAATTAGCGTTGGCTTTGGTTTTGTTTACAGACGCTTCTAATGCTAATATTAAAACATTAAATCATAACCTAAGTCTTCCTATTCGGTTGTTATTTATTGGCTTACCGCTTACTATCCTTTTTGGCTACGTTGCCGGTTCTTTTATTTTTAACGACTTTGGCTGGTTAGATCTTGCAATATTAGCAACCATTCTAGCGCCTACAGATGCTGCTTTAGGAAAAGCTGTTGCAACAAATCCAAAAGTACCGTCAAGGATTAGAGAGTCTTTAAACGTTGAAAGCGGTTTAAACGATGGAATTTGTGTACCTATATTATTGTTGTTAATGTCTTTAGTTTCGGTTTCATCAGAAGTTCAAGTGAATTTCATGTATGGATTACAGCTTTTTGGAGAACAAATAGGATATGGTGTTCTAGTGGGTGTAGGAGTAACTTATGTTGGTACAAAACTAATTCACTATAGTATTTCAAAAAATTGGATCAATGGGCCAAGAAAAGCAATCATTATTATTGCGCTTACGTTTACATGTTATGCCATCTCTCAAATTGTTGGTGGAAGTGGTTTTATAGCGTGTTTTTCAGCAGGATTATTATATGGTATTTTGAATAAAAAAAGAGATGAAGAATTAATTGAAAATGCTGAAGGAATAGGAGATACGCTTGGGTTAATAACTTGGGTTGTTTTTGGAGCTGTTGTTGTTGGAAACTATTTTACATATTTTACTTGGGATACGTTATTATATGCGATTCTTAGTTTAACTGTTGTTCGAGTAATACCAGTTGTTTTGGTGTTAAGTAACTCCGGATTGACGCTTTATGAGAAAATTTTTACTGGATGGTTTGGTCCTCGTGGATTGGCGAGTATTGTATTTGCTGTTATGATTTTAGATCTAGATTTACCACATAAAGGAACCCTTATCATTACAATTGTTTTAACCATTTTATTAAGCGTAATACTACACGGCATTACTGCAAATCCGTTTATAAAAATGCTTTTAAAAAATGAAAAAAAGTAATCAGCAATATTGAAGATTATATGCTAAGTTTTTTTTAATGAAGAGTTGCTTTTAATTTATAATATGTCTTGGAGCAATTCATTCATTATATTCCTTTTTTGAATAAACCATCTTAAACACAGGTGGATTCTGATAGTCTTATCTCCTCCAGATATTCTACACTAAATTTCACACAAATAATCCACTATTAGTAAAGCGTTTTGTTTAAATAAAGTTTACTAAGAATGAAAATCAAATATTAATAGATTTTATTTAACTCTTTTGAATCGAAACAACTTTAAGATCCAGTTTGGTAAAGGATGATTTCCTCTCTTTCTAAAATCGATATACCATCCAATTTTTTTAACCAGTGGAATTTTATGTGTTTCTACAAACTCTATTAATGTTCCTTCTGGAGCTTGGATGTAAGAAAAGTTTCCAGCGGCATCTCCCATATCAAAAGTATCCATCGCTCTTGCGCTATCAACAGTAAAAGGGAAGCCAAATCCTTCAGATTTTTTACGTAAGGCATCCATATCGTTAATGTCGTAACATAAATGAATAAAACCTGGATCTCCCCAAATTCTACCTTCATAAATAGCTTGTGGCGATCCATCTATTACTTGTATTAATTCAATTTCAGATGCTCCAAAAATCGGGCTAAGAGCGCCATTTTTAACATCGGAATGACGTAATATAACTCTTCTGAATTTTTGATCTCCTCCTGGAATTCCAGAAAAATCTTCGAAAACTTTGGTGTCATCGTAAACGATTTCATCGAATCCTAATATATCGCGATAAACGACTAAGCTTTCTTCAATATTTTTGACTCCAATTACAGTTCCTAAAACCCCTCCGTTAACAGCTTTTTCTTTACTAAAAACGAAATTATGTTCTTTTACTTCCCAAATATTATCATAAGGGTCTTTCAGGAAAAAATGTTTAGCACCACTTGGTGAGTCTGCAATTTCTCCTAATAAATTTAATTTGGATTCTTTGTATTTCTTATAAGCGGCTTCAATATTATCGGTTTTTAAAACTCCTATATTTATACCCAGATCTCCTAAAACAATAGGGATAACTTTTGGAGTTGGTTTTTTACCTGTATGTTGCCAGATTTCGAAACCTCCACCGCCTTCCATATTTAAAGCCAATATAGCATGTCTTGACGCCGTTTTCCCATCGGTATGAGCAAGCATTAGTTCTGCAACAGCTTCCTCGTCGAAAATTAAAATATCTACAGAAAAATGTTCACGATACCAGCTCCATGCTTCATGCACATCTACTACTCCTACTCCTAATTGTTGAATTCCGTTAATTTTCATGATCTGTTTTTAATAACTACGATGGCTTAACTTTAGTTGATAAATAGTAAAATAAACTTGGACAAAATCTCCTAATATGGACCATCATTAATTCTTTGCCGCCTACTAGTATTTCTTTTTTTTCCTTTTCTAATTTCTTGACAATAATTCTGGCTGCCATTTCTGATGTTATACCTTTTTCTTGTCCTTCATCCATTTTATTATGAGCATTTCCATGTTCATCTATGGCATTCAAGGAGATATTTGTTTTAACACGTCCCGGAATAATCATAGAAATCAGAACTTTATTACTAACATTTTCTGCTCTTAAACTTTCGAAAAAACCATGTAATGCGTGTTTTGTTGCCGAATATGAAGACCGATATGGGAATCCGAATTTCCCAACTATACTGCTAGTAACTCCAATTTGTCCTCCTCCATTTTTAATCATGGTTGGTAAGACTCTTTTTGTAAGTTCAATAGTTCCAAAAAAATTGATTTCAAAAATTTTACGATCCATAGCTATGGGCGTATCATTTGCGAAAGATCGTTGACTAATACCTCCAAAATGGTATAAACCATCTATTTTAGTTTCAGTTTTTAAAACAATATTAGCTGCTTGTTCAATAGAAGATGACTCACTCAAATCAAAAGGGACAACAGAAGTTGTGCTTCCGTTTTTCTGACAAATACTAGCAACTTGTTCTAAGTCTTCCGTTTTTCGCGAAGAAAGAATTAAATGACAGTTCTTAAAAGACAACTCAATAGCTACTGCTCGTCCGATGCCCGAAGAGGCTCCTGTGATCCATAAAGTTTTTCCAGTGAATTTCATTTAAAGACTATTTTCAGAAAAGGCGAAGGTAATGTTTTGCCCCTATAAAACTAAAATATTCTTTTAAATTTCAATGAATAAAATAAGTGATTCTTTTATAATAATCAGATTTTAATCTGTGTTCCATTTTTATATTTCTCCAAACGTTCTAAGCCCGAGAATTTTATTATAACTAATAGCGTTAAGACTATTAATTATGTTGATGGAAGTATTTAAATAAAGGATTTAAAATAGTGTTGTTTAATTATTGATGTTTTTTAGGGTATAGGTTTAAAATATACTGGATACTTAATCAATAAGAAATCAATTATGTATCCAGCTATATTTAGAAAAATATAATAATCACTAATAAATTTTAATATGAAGTAAACTTACCTTCTTCCACCAAATCCGCCTCCGCCAAAGCCTCCTCCGCCAAAGCTTCTTCCGCCACCAAAACCTCCGCCTCCGCCAAAGCTTCCCATATTGCCGGATCTTCCGCCAAATTGTTGAGCCTGAGTAGCGCCTCTTTGTCTGTTTTGAAATTCATTGTTCATACTATTCATTTGGGATGAACCACTTCTATCTGCGGTATTAGCACCATTAAACTGATGATTATCTGCAGTGCCTTTATTGGCATTATTCCAATTGCCATTACCGTTATATCCTTGCCACCCATTTGAAGATTTTTTATACACATTTCCATTCTTAGAAGCGTACATATCTCCATCTGCACTTTGACCTATTTTGGCTGAACCATTTGCACCAACTTTTCCTGCCATTTCTGCGCCAGAATTACTTGTTACATGTCCTGTATATGCTGTTCTTCCATCTCCAGACGTTACTCTGCTCGCCCCTGCGCTACCGTTAGGATTTGAATACTGACGTGTTCCTGCGCTACCTCCAGTATACGGATTGTAAGCTTGACCAGCACCTCTTGAATAGGCGCCATTAGTAGCAGATACACCTCTTGAGTACGTTCCTGTTGAAGGGTTGTAACCTCTTCCTGCAGATGCACTTCCGTAAGGACCATATGCTGTTACACCATGACCGTAAGCCCCAGTAACAGAATTGTATGATGAGTGATATGCAACACCACCATAGTAATATGGATGATACGCATAACAACCATAAGTCATAGCCATTCCAAAATATAGTGGGTAACCCATTGGTGGATAGTAGTAATACGGAGGATAATAAAAACCAGAACCGTACATTACTACAGCCCCAACGCCTGTACTTGCAACATAAACACCTTCATATCCTGATGTGTAACTTGAATTAACCATACCATTTGCAGAGACTGTTTGCGTTACATAAGTAACATTGTAAACAGGCGAACTTGCTGGCATTGCATAAATTGCCTGTGGTATTGTAGCTGCTGCTTGCCACGGACCATTTGGTGTTGTAGCATCAAACCAAACACCATCTACACAAGCATAATATGAATCGCTTGAAACTTCAATAACTTTATCGTTAGTATTTACTGCATATTCTAAATTAGTATCATCAATAGCCTTAAATTCTGGTGTTCCCGAATATTTAATATCAACATTTTTAGCGGCCTCAACTGCATTTACCTGGATTTTTGTTGGCATTTCAGCAATCATTATAGCATCTGCAGCTTCATCTGTTCCAGGTACATGAGCTAAAATTGATGAGGCTGGACTTGTTGTCGGAATATTTAAAAAATCTTTTGGTAAATTATTTGAAGCATAAGTCCAAGGACCTTCTAAGCTTGATGCACTAAACCAACGGCCTGCAGCTAAATAATAATACAGGTTTGTGTTACTACTAAAAAACACATCGCTTTCTGTGTTTGTTGCATATTTTAAGGTTGTGCCTTGAATGTCAGAATACTCAGGGTTGCCTTTAAATAAAATAAGTACAGCTGATTTATCCGAATAAAAAATTTGAGGTATATTTTCATTCGCTTGCATCACTGGCGGAAGCGCATCTTTTAAATGTGACCAATTCGAATTATTAGAAAGTGTATCTAACGATTTTGGTAAACTACTTGTAAAATCCCAAGGACCGTTAACCGATTTGCTTTTTTGCCATTCTAGGCCATCATATAGATAATATAATGCACTAGACGTGTAAAAAAATAAAGGGAAATTGGAGTTTACAATATACTCTAATGATTTATTGGTTGAGGTTACAGGAGATTTTACAGCCTCACCTTCTAACTGAAGTAAAATTGTTGGCTTATAACTGTATAATATAGCTGGTGGTGTGTTGTTAACTTCAATTGTTTTTTTTGGTGCTGTTTTAGGCGTAGATGCAACTATTTGTTCTAAAGAAATGTTTAGGGTTCTGTCGGGTGTTATAAATTCACGTACAACTTTATCCATCATTTGAATTGAATCTTTACTTAACGACGGGAAATCTGCTTTAACAAATTTCATATCTTTAATTAATACGTCGTGAGTAGATGTATTAACATTAGTTGTTGCATTTAAATATAGAACACCAATAACATCTTTTCCTCCAGAAGGAGATAATTTAAAAGCCATTCTGAAATCTAAAGTTTCCTGGTTTTCCCAACTTTCAACTTGTGGTTGGTAAGTTGATAAAGTTGTGTCTCCATTGGTTAACTCCTTTGGCCAACTAATTTCTTGAGAAAAAACGTGTGTGGAAACAACCAAAAACGCGATTAGGTTTAGTATTAACTTTTTCATTTTTATATGATTAAAATAATTTTACACCCAAAACTAATATTAATTATTAAGTTAATTAAAATTAGTTTCAATATTTTTTAAATTAAGGAATGTTGGTGGTTTTAAATTTAAGCCTAATTTTTGACTAAAAAATATATCGCCTTTTAGGTCTGTAGCCATGGATAAAAACAAATAAAACAATAGAATTATATCATATTCATTCTGATATGACTGGTTTAAAACTATTGGTAAATGTCTTTTTCTTTAGTAGTTAAGCGTTGTTGTTGTTGTTGTTGTTGTTGTTGTTGTTGTTGTTGTTGTTGTTGTTGGTTTTTTTTGAGTTCAAATTTTACTTTTCTAATCCCGAAATCAGTGTCCCATTGCTTAACTGCTTTGAAATTTAGTTTTTTATACAATGTATTAGCCGGTACATTTTTAAGCCCCGTTTCGACAACAAAAAGACTAGAGTCGTATGTGTTAATAATATACTCCATTAACGTTTTTGCAATGCCTTGTTTAAAAAAATCGGGATTTACAACCAAACTATTAATATACGTAACATTAGTATTATGATCAATTTCAACTACTCCTACAAGTTTTCCTTCTTTTATATACCCAAAGTAATCGGTATTACTTTTCACGAAATGTTCAAGAGGTCTTTTTAGTGGAGGAAAATCGTTAGCATTTAATAATTTTGCTTCAATTTTATAAGATGCTTGAAAAACGGAACGTATCTTTTTAGATATTACTATATCCTTATTTTGAAGTTTTTCTATCATATTCTGTAGCCATTAGTAAATACTAATTATTCTCAATTTTTATTCAATATAGTTAGGAGTTGCTTTTTTCCAACCATCGGCAAGTTGCTCTGACAATCCATTTACAATGTCGCTAAGTTTTAGTTCTTCAGAGATATTAACTGTTTCGTAGGGGTCGCTCTCACGATCAAACAACTCTGTGTTTTTTAATTCTCCTCTAGTTCCAGTTTTAGGATCCCAAGTATACCATTCTATGTAGTGATATTTTTTAGTATTTATAGAATAGCCCATATATCTATTTCCGTCGGCAGCATGCCTTGGCCTGCGATGAAACTGACTAAAAGCAGCGGTTTTCCATGGGCGTTCAGGGTTTTCTATTAAAGGTACAAAACTTGTTCCTTGCATATAATCTCCTTTTTCGTACTGCTACAGTTAAATGTTTAAAAAAAAGTAAGTATTATTAAACAATATTTAGAGTGATTTTTTTTCATCGTTTTATAGTCGGAAATAGTTGCTAATGTGTGTGGTTAAGCACCTAATTTAGTGAATAAAAAAAGAAGTTCAAATTCGAAAAAGTTTTATTAAATGGGCTGTAATTAGTAGGGTATAAACAGCTTAAACTTAATTTCTTATAAATTAGATATGGATTGTTTCTAATATTTAAAAATTAATACTTTCAGTCTATTTTAATAAACAATCGTGTAATTGCTTCTGGATATCTGCGTTCTATAGTTAATTCGAAATACTATCTAATAATACGTTTTAGCTTTAAGTTATTCCTTTTTGTTAGTACAAGTACTTCTTTAATAGTTGTAACGTTTAGTGGGAATTCTAATAATACATGTAAAAAACTCAATAAATATAAGGCTATTAGCCCTGTCTTAAAATCATAAAGATATAATCCTATAGATGCAGTCCAAATAAGTAATATTATAAGAGCTCCTTTTTTTGAAACAGCTTTTTTCCATCCAATTATAGATGTTTTTGAAAACCAATTTAAATAATGATAGGTGTAAGCAAAAGATATAAAGATTTGGATTCTAAGTCCTATTTCTGATAGTGTTAAGAATGTTTTATCTTGAAAATTATTGAAAACTTTAGCAATAAAAGTAATAATACCCATCATATTCATAGTATTAATATGTTCCAATGCGCCTTTAGAAGGTTTGTAATTGGTGTAATTGAAAGGTATGTAGCAAATTATTAAAGGGACTAAAAGTAAAAGTATTCCTAAGTAATATCCGTAATTGCTTTTAGCTTTTAATGCACCGAAAAGAATGAATAAAAAAGTAAAAATGTAAACATGAATAAGTGTAGGAAGAAATGCTCCTATTAGAAAAAAGGGTCTAGGTATATAACTTATTGTAACAAAAGAAATTAAAGTAATTAACAGGAGTGCTATTGTTAAATCCCTATTCCTTTTTAAAAAGATTAGACTAACTGCAAATAAGAATCCTATTACTAGATAAATTTTGGTTTGTTTACTTGCTAATTTTATAATATTCTCTAAAGATTGATTGATTTCCAAATTACTGAATGCAATAATTGGATACAGAGATATTAAAAAAGTCAAGAATATGAATATTAGGGACCAGTTTTTATTAGCTGAAAAAAAATAATTCTTCTCTCGAAGCCAAGTTATTTCGGTTAAATAATGTAGGGGTCCTAAAACAGCATATGAAAATAAAAAAAGTTCAAAAGGAATTTTAATTGCTATAACCAATGAAATAATTATAAGAAATATATTTAGTAAATCAATTTTCTTGGAATTCATTATGTTTTTATTTCTAATCTTGACTTAATTGACATGTTGAAATTCGGTTGTACTTTAACGCTTTTTGCTAACAGATCCTTCATTAAACATTTTTAGTGAAATTATTAAAAAGATGTATTTAGATTTTGTCATTTAGCAGAATAGTACGATTACTTTCAATTTTTATCAATTACCAATCGCGCAAGTGCTTCTGGATATCCACGTTCTATAGCTAACTCGCAAGCCAATATATCGATTTCAGTTTTCGAGATACTATCTAATAATACGTTTTGATTTAATCGAGTAGGTATTCGAGGAATAATACCCTCTTCCTGAATTTTATTTATAATTTGATTGGCAACGGTTAGGGCAGAAGATGCTTTAATGATTTCGCTTCTCGCATAAGATTTACAAGGAAAACTAACTTCACCAACTCTAAGGCTTGGATCGTCTCCTGGGATTTGCTGTGCGCCATATAATGGTGGTCCACCAACTGTAGCAGATTTAAACGAAGGCACAAATTTAGAAACAAATTCGATAGCATTTTCAGTTCTGGTTTTGATTTCAGAATCGTCCCAACTCCTATTTAATTTTTTAGTAATACCTTTATTAAATTCAGGTTGAACGGCATTGTCTTTGGACTGTACCAATCCATTTTCAAACAACGTAATATCGTTTGTCATGCCATGAATTTGATAAAAATCATCGCTATATGGTGTAAGTTGTGCCATTCCATTAGGTGTGCCACGTTCACCATGAAAAATTAGTTCTGGAATTAAGCCTGCAATAGGTTGCCATTTAGAAACATAAGCCGCCTTAAATTCTATTAAGCGTTCTGTGTTTAAGTCTAAAGACTCATCAAAAATCCCCGTTTTAAATCCACATGAATTCACCAAATAATTCACTTTATATACGCTATCATTAGTTGAAATTTCCCAGTTATAATCTAAATTTTCATTCCGAACATCCTTAATATTGGTCACATTCGTGTTTGTTTTTAGATTACATTTTTCAGTTTTGTTCAGAGCTAATTGTGCTTGAGCTGCTAATCTAAAAAGGTTCCATCCGTATTCTTGAACTATGTATACAGGAGTTTTTAACTTTTTGTAATCAATTAGTTTAATCGTATTAGTCATCCATTCATCAGACGTGTTTGGACGCTTTACATTTGGATGTTTCGATAAAGCAATTAAATCGTCTTCAGTATAAATTTTATAATAATCTTCTGGATTGCCCAGAATTCTATTTTCAGGATCTTCAGCTATTAACTCTTTGTAATATGCTACTAACATATCCAAACGATGCTCGATGTTATCTACTCCGTATTTTTCTGTTTTAGGAATGCTTATAAACGTAGGTCTTTCGTCTATAGATTGTGGGAATAGTCTTGCCATTTCTATAGACTGCTTCATGAGTACTTTACATTGCTCTTCGGAGATATCTGGATATAAGTTTCCTCCAGCATGCAAATGGCAGAATGGAGGTCCATTTACTACACTTTTCTCTTGCTCGAACAAAATGGTGTCTACTCCATATTTGGCTAATTGTAAAGCGATAACAACACCAGAAACTCCACCACCTATAATTCCGACATTGTAAATTCTATCCATATTAAAACAGGTCTTGTAGGTCTGCAAAATTATCTACTACTCGTGTAGGATTATAGTCTGCAATGTTTTCGTTATAATTATATCCATAACTCACACCAATACTTTCCATACTTGCATTTTGTGCAGCAAGAATATCATTTTTAGAATCTCCAACCATGATACTTTTTTCTATAGTTGAATTCATTTCTTTAGCTAAATATAAAAGCGGTTTCGCATTTGGCTTTTTCTCAGATAATGAGTCTTCGCCAATCCAAATTTTGAAGAATTGTTTAATCGATAATTTATCTAAAATGGGTTCGATAAAACCGAAAGGTTTATTTGTGCATATCGCCATTTTATAACCTTTTTTATCTAAATCGATTAAGGTTTCTAAAACGCCAGGATACATAAAAGTGTCTTTACATGTCTCTTCTTGGTAAGCCGAAAAATAAATTTTAAAAGCCTCTTCTAAAAATGCATTCGAAAGATCTTGTTCTGGGATGGCGTGTTCTAAGGATCTTTTAACCAAAGGCATTGCTCCGTTCCCTATAAATGGCGTAACCTGTTGCACTGTTAATGGCATTGCGTTATAATGCGATAACATTTTATTTACGGCTAAAGTGAGGTCTGGAATGCTATTGATGAGTGTCCCATCAAAGTCGAAAATGATTAGTTCTTTGTCTTTAAAGTTCACAATTTTAATTTTAGGACAAAGATGCGGAAGTTTTAATAAAATAGTAAGGATTTATACTATTGTTGAGCAATAATATTTGAACAAATTATTTTTTTGAAATGAAACTGATGTCATTATAAAAGCTTCGAGTTTGCATGCATGATAATCCAATGGGAAAATATGGCTTTACAAACTCGAAGCTTCAATTATTCTTATATTTTTATGATTTGTGGGTTCTAATTCGCAAGTGATGCTGCGCCACCTAATAAAGCCAATCCTGCAAATATAAATATCAGAAAAATAAAACCGATTAAAGAAATAACAAGTCCTGCTATAGCAAAACCTTTAGGACGTTTAAAAACACCTACAAATGATAATATTAGACCTACAAACCAGATTATCCAACCAAAAACGGGAATCCATCCCAAAAACAGTGATATAATGGCCAATACAAATCCTGCCATTCCAATTCCGTTCGATTCTTGATTTACAATAAGAGTAGTATGTCCTTGATTACTATTATTTTGTTCTTTAGTACTTAAAGTTTCATTCATGTTTGCGCTTCTAAATTAACTATAGTGTGTGTTTATAAGTAGTGTGATAATAATAAAGATTTTCATTTTGAAAATTAGGATTCGTAATAATTCACGGTCTCAATTTGAAGACTAAACTACGGAATTAATTTTAATAGTAATTCTTAATGGTTTTATTTTCAGTCGTTTTTGCGACTTTAATTATTTCTGAAGGATAATTTATTCAAAGTTAAATAACCTAGCTTAATATTTATTGATTTTTTTGACAGATAAAATTAATTCTAATATTTTTTAAATTATATAAATCATTGATTTTGTGTGTATTATTATTATTATTATTATTGAAATGCATTGTTTTAATAAAGTGGTTTTAGTATTCAGAAAAAGATGTGGAAGTTTTAATAAACATGGTGAGGGTTTTTGATTGGTCTCAAAGGTAGTTCAAACTATGTACTTTAGTGCATTTCGCTTTAGCTTCTAAAAACTTTACCTTAGCCTTATGAATGAACAAAGATCCAATGGCCATAGTATATCTCGATTGA
>NZ_JAWQUN010000026.1:0-56547 GCF_033447105.1 Formosa sejongensis | reverse complement strand
ATTAATTGCAGCACCTTTAGGTGGTTTAGAGCCATCGCCTATACAACGACTCTGATGGACCTACCATCATCTTATTTACAGCATTCAACCATTTTATTGCCGTGGTTGATTCTTGGCACACTATGGTTTGTTGCGTGGTTTAGCGATTAAGTTAGCAAATAGAAAATACGTGAGTATTTTCGCAAGTAGGTAATAATCAAGCAATTAATTGTACACGGCTTGGCTTAGTTATTTTAAACGATAGATTGTTTTATTTTTTTCTCCTATTTTTTCAAATAAATCTAATTCAGCTCCTTTCTTTAAATCTCTACTGGCAGTTGCAGAAGAAATATTTTTAAAAATATCCATATAATCTTTCCTTGTAAGTTCAGCTTTATTTAATGAAACATAATAATCTAATCTGTCTTTTTCATTAAACGTGCGATTATTAAAATCTAATAATTCACTTATTGAAATGTCAATTACGTTTAGCATATATTCAATAAACTTAGTTGATTTTCCAGATTTATCACTTTCAGCCAAAGCTTTGTAATAGTTGCCTTGGTCATTACTGATTAAAGTTTCAAAAGGCAAAAACTCAAAGATTGGATATTTTTCCATTAAAATTAAAGTTTGCCATAATCTTCCCATTCTGCCATTTCCATCAAAAAAAGGATGTATAAATTCCATTTCGTAATGGAAAACACAACTTTTTATTAATTCAATTTCATCAGACTTTTTCAAATATTCAAAAAGGTCTTTCATTAAGTATGGCACATTTCCAAAAGGTGGTGCTAAAGGCTCAACTTTTGAGCCTTTTACAATTCCGACACTTTGATTTCTATATTTTCCAGAATTTTCAATTAAACCTTCCATTAAGTTTTGATGTGCTTTTAAAAAGGATTTTTCATTTGAAGGGTTGTAATCTTCTAAATTTTCATAAATTTTAATTGCGTTTAAAACTTCAAGAACATCTTTTTTAGGACCAATAACTCTTTTGTTTTCAAGAAGTGCTGTTATTTGTTCTTCTGTAAGTGTGTTTCCTTCTATTTTTAAAGAAGAATGAATAGTTTTGATTCTATTCTGTTTTCTCAATTTAGGTGAAGGTTTGTTTAAAAAATTAGCATTGACTTCTCCTATTTTTACTGAAATAGAAGTAATTAATTTTAAAATAGCAGCTGTTATTTCGTAAGGTGGTTTCATTCGTGATACTATCATTTGATACTATCAAAGATACAATCATTTAATTTGAATTATCTTATGAAACGGAATTTTTTAATTGGGCACAATTACGTAGTAACTACACATCAAAGTCGGCTACATTGTCGCTAAGATCGTATACGGAAACACGATGTATTACGCTTGAAATAATACTGCTACCGGCAGCACTTCTATAACCGCCTGCACAATGCACTACAATGGGTTTATCTGTAGGAATTTTAGTGATTGAATCCCGTAATTGATGTAAAGGAATTGAAATGGCACTTTCAAAAATCTTACCAGCTTCTACTTCACTTGTATTCCGCACATCAATAATAGTATATGCATCTGTGTGTTTTTTAAAGTTTTCAAGATCTAATGCTTCATAGGTTTCAAAAGTATCCGATCCTAAAGTCATTACTGATTTAATTTGTTTTTCATATCCAATTTTTGCAATACGACTAAAAATGGTTTTACGATCGTTTATACTATTTATAACCAAATGAAATGATTCATGAGGTTCAACAATAGATCCCAACCAGGTTTCAACTTTATCATCTTCGGTTTCTGCTCCTATATTTATACTTCCTTTAAGATAATTAGCTTTAAAATCTGCTCCCGACCTTACATCGATAATCAAATCACTAGTGGTCTTAAAATCACTAATTCCAAACTTAAAAGGAATCCCACAAAACGCCTTTTCAAAAGGATTTGCTCCGGCTTTATTTACATCCACATTAAAACCAAAATAAGACGGTATAAAGGGTTGATCTTTTAAAATATGATTCACAAATTCATCTTCAGTTAAATCTTTAAACGCCCAATTCTCTTGTCTCTCTTTTCCTAAGGTACTGGACGCATCTGTACTCATATTTTTACCACATAAAGAGCCTGCGCCATGTGCAGGATATACGATTGTACGATCTGGTAAATGTTTAAATTTAGTTTTTATGGTCGCATACATATTTTTAGCTAACTCTTCACGTTTAGCCTTCATATTACCTGCCTTCTCTCGTAAATCCGGTCTTCCAACATCTCCTATAAATAGCGTGTCACCAGAAAACATTGCATAATTATCAACGTCATCATTCGCAATAATGGTAATACTATCTGGTGAATGTCCTGGAGAGTTTATAGCAGAAAATGTAAGCGCACCAATTTTAACCGTATCTCCATCATCAAACGTTTGGTGTTCATAATTCGCACCCAGCAATTTACTTACATATATTTTTGCACCAGTCTCTTCGTGTATTTGTAAGTGACTACTTATAAAATCGGCATGAGGATGGGTTTCAAAAACGGCTTTTATATGTGCATTGTGTTTTTCTGCTAACACATAATAAGGTCTCGGATCTCTTGAAGGATCTACAATAGCCATTTCATTATTACTGATTATAGCGTACGAATAATGCGCTAATGGTTTGTCTTGAAATTGTATAACATTCATCTTTTTTCTTTTTTTGTTAATCACTGAATAAAAACGGTCTGTCCTCTTATAAAGTTAATACTATTTTTTTCTTCGGAATGTCCTCTTAAAATAATATTACTGTTTATCAATGGAATCTAGTATAAAATATGCATCTAATTTTTTAGTACAAAAAAATCAATATTTACAGTCTAAATCTTCTATAGGTAACCAGATAAGACCATCTTATCATGATACATACCGGACATTCAAACTCTGTCTTTTATGTTCGTTTTAAAAATACTACATTTGATAAATCTATTTTAAAACCCAAATTAACACACGTTACATAGCACACCTAAATGTCGGATAATTTAGCAGAGAAACACATAGTACCCAGATATTCAAAAAAAGAAATTCTAGAGGAATTAGATCGTATTCTATCTCATGAACTCTTCTTGCGCACTCATGTGTTAACGAAATTTCTCAAATTTATTATTGAAGAAACGCTTGAAGGCAATACCCATAATTTAAAGGAATACACCATTGCTGTTAGTGGTTTAGGGAAATCGACAAATTTTAACCCGCAATCAAATGCCACTGTTAGAATTAATGCAGGAAGACTTAGACGGTTATTAAACGAATATTATACCGGTCCAGGAATTACAAATCCCATTAAAATTGAGGTTATTAAAGGCACCTATGTCCCCGTATTTCGATCACACATTATCAATCCAAAGACAGAAATAAAGGGAGATATTAAACCTGTAGTTCATACTAAACCCGTTACTTTTTCAAGATCAAAACTCACCCTTGCCATATTACCATTTCGCAATTTATTGCCAGATAATAAATATGATTTTTTTGTCAATAGATTTGGAGAAGAATTAACGCGAATTTTTAGTACTTCTGAAGAAATCGCAGTAGTTGCCCATTTTTCAACATTAAAGTACGCTACACATATTGAAGACATTAGAAATGTTGGTTCTGATCTGGGTGTACACTATGTTATCCTAGGATCTGTAAAACGTTCTGCTAAAATGATTCGAGTGAATGTCGGATTGGTTGAAACCATGAATGGCATGCAAATCTGGTCTAAAGAGTATACTCACGATTTAGAAAAAGATAAAATAATAGACATACAAGACCAAATTAATAACGATGTCTTTGCTTTATTATGTGGCCAATATGGTTTTATTATAAAGGATACCATGCGTTTGGTTGGAAGCAACATGAAGCAAGATTTACAAGCTTTTGATGCTGTACTATGGTTCCATCATGCTGAATTAACGCATTCTCAAAACGATTTCTTAGAAGCTATAAAAGGTTTAGAAAAGACCTTACAAAATGACCCGAACAATGTGATGTGTTTGTTAATATTGGGAGAAATTTATCTTTGTTGCTACTCATATGGTTACGCTGTAGAAGACCCTGTTAACAAAGCCAGTCAATTCATAGAAAAAGCAATCCTATTAGCACCTTTTTCACAATATGCACACATTCAACGGGGTTGGAAAAATATTCATTTGGGTAAGAAAAAAGAAGCTATCGAATCATTAAAATATAGTGAGCAACTTGCTCCTTCTTCTTTATCTCCCTCATCTATGGGTACACTTGGCTTTGCCTTTGCTTGCGTAGGTGAGTATAAACGGAGTCATAATTTGTTGCAAACAGCACTAAATCTCAACCCATATTGTCCGTATTGGTATTATATGGGACTTTTCTTTGGTTATTATCATAACGAACACTATGAAGAAGCCCTTAAATATGCACAAAAAATGAAGGCCTCAGAAGATGTTTACCTAGTACCATTACTAATGTGTGCCGCAAAAGGACAATTGAATATGAGTGCTGATGCGCACCCTGAAATACATCTATTACATAAAAATTTCTCAAAAATCTTATCGAATCTTAAATTATACCTCAGCTCCTTTATACTAGATGCGGCTTTAATTGATAATATTATTATTGGAGCAGGAAAAACCGGTGTAACTATTTCTTAAAAGAGTTGTTTAAATTTCGCTTTCAAAAAAACACCCTCTAACTTAACATCAATAACACACTTAATAACAATACGTTAATCTTAAAACACAACTATTGCAAACCGTTACATTCTTACTATTTTTGGCTAGACTGTTTTATATTTAGGCTGTAGTAATCTGTATAAAAAAGTAGAAGTTATTGTTGTTAAACTATTTCTATATTTTGTAGAGAATATGGGGTTCTAATTTTCAAATCGAAGGAAACTTTCGACATACAGCTGTAGCCCCAGAAGACTACAAAACACCATTTGAGTTTATAAGTAAACTTACTTTTAATTTATTAAAACCATAAAGGCTTAATCATTCAAAATAAGGTTCTGCCTGAATATATTGGAAACCAGTGATTAGGCCGGAAGTGAAAATTATTCAAGTTTTCATTTAAATAGAAATGACAAGTAGTTTTACGCTTTATGTCAATCTGAATGAACCTTGATTAGACAAGAATTGGAGACCAAGTAAGAGTTAAATTGGTTAAATAACACTATGTATTAAAATTATAAAGGCGATTTGAATCTAGATTTCATATCGCCTTTTTTTTTAGTTCCCTATAAAAATAATACATTTAAACAATTAAAATAAATCAACGCTAATAATAACTAAAAATGAAACGCTTAGAAATAAAAATATTCAAACTTCAAACGCTTTTTCTTAGTGCTTGTTTCCTTGTATTACTATCATGTAACGGAAAAATTTCTGATAAATCTAACGAAAAAGTCACTGAAAAAGTTAAAGAGGAAGTTCCCGAACAAACTAAAGAGGCAGTTGCTGACCAAGCTAAAGGTATAGCTAATTTTAATAAAGGAGTTGAAGCGTTAGATGACAATAACATGCCGTTAGTATTTAAATATTTTATGGCTGCTGCAGAAGAAGGTCATGTAGATTCCCAGTTTAACGTAGCCACCATGTATGAGCAAGGTATTGGGGTTGCTAATAATAATAAAGAAGCTTTTTCTTGGTATGAAATAGCTGCAAAGAACGGAAGCTCTGCTGCACAATTCAATCTTGGAGTATGTTTTGAAAATGGGATTGGTACCTCTGTTAATTTTGAAAAAGCAAATGAATGGTATCGTAAGGCTTCGGTACAAGGTGATGGTTTAGCTGTAGGTAACTTAGGGATGTTGTATATACGTGGAGATGGTGTTCCTGTAAATAAGGTAGCAGGTATAGCATTACTTATAATGTCTACAACAATGGATAATTCTCCCGAAAATAATGCTAAGACAAATATTTCTGCAACTTCTGGTTTAACGGCTAAAATGGTTACTGAAGCCCAAGCACTGTCAGAGGATATGAGAAACGCTCAAAACCTAACACCATTAGATGCATATTTGGAAACATCCAACTAAAAAAATTAGCTTTTCAAAAAATTAATAGTGCATTATATATAAATTAAAAAAGCGATTTGAATGTATATTCAAATCGCTTTTTTATTTGGCATTATTTCACTAATTATAAAGTGCCATAAAACAATGTTTAAAAACACCATTTCGAGACCTATTACAATCGGTGAATTTGAAAAACATTAAGAATGAAGCCGAATCAATCAAAAAATATTAAATTTGAATATATCAATGAAATAACCTAGTTAAATTAAGGTTTTAAATTAATAGCGTACTAAACGATTTATTTCTTTTTTTAAAAAGATTTGCAACTGCTAACTTTATGAAATTACTTGTGTTTAGGTAGGTCCTTTTCTATATAAGTTGAATTTTTTTTTTTGTGGCCTATCGAAAATTTATCGTAAAATTTGAAGAGAAAGTATCGTGAAATTTAAAGCTGTTTGAGCTAAACGTATGTTTCTATATTGTTGATTTTTAGTAGCGAGTTCTTTAAATTTAGATAGTGAACGAAAAATTTAGATAAAAGTTCGTAAGCCTAGATTTTTTTTGCTTGGTTTATCCAGAGCGAAGTCGAAGGATCTTTTTATCAATGAAAAAAATGAACATATAATATTATTTAGAACACGATTAGTTTTAAATCTGTTATTTTATTTTAAAATTTATCCCAGCCTGTAATGACCGAAACCACATTTATTCCTTTGTCGCTAACAATTATGTTAGGACCGCAAATTTTAGTTGCCATGTTATTAATCACTAGAAAAGATGCTGTACAAAGTTCTTTAATTTATATCTTTTCTGTTGTAGCATCCTTGATTGGGATGACTTATTTATATTCCTATCTCATATCCATAACCCATTTTCATAAAATAGCAATTACAGGAAAACCTGTTATAAAATATATACTTGTCGCAGTTCTAGTATTTGTTTTAATACGTACAATCAAAAATCGAAAAAAAATCACGCAGAAACCAAAATGGATGACGAATGTATTGACCTGTTCGTTAAAAAAAGTTGCTTTAATAGGTTTTGCACTCATTGCTTTAATGCCTGCCGACATCGCTGTTGAATTTACAATTGGTAATCTTATCAATGTAAATCACAGTACAATTTTAAGCGCTGTTCCGTTTTTTATTGCAGTATTAGTCCTTGCTTCAACACCGCTATTTATTTATAAAATTTTAGGAAACAAAGGTCCTGGAATTATGGAAAAAACAAATGTATGGCTTAACACGCATGGTTATCTAATTAATGTATTTGTACTTTCTCTTTATATCTTCCTAATTCTAAAGTAGAATTAATTACACTTAAAAAAATGATTTAAAGAACAACTCAAATCGCTTTTTTTTATTTGAGTTTTTAATTTACCATTAAAATACTACATTTGATTAATCTATTTCAAACCCCAAATTAATACACATTACATAGCACAGTTCAATGTCAGATAATTTAGAAGAAAATCACTTAATACATAAGTATTCCAAAAAAGAAATTCTTCAGGAATTAGAGCGTATCTTATCTAGTGATCCATTTTCTCGTTCTGCAGTGTTATCCAATTTTCTAAAATTTATTGTAGAAGAAACACTAGAAGGCCATACTAAGGAGCTCAAAGAATATACCATTGCTGTATATGGCTTAGGAAAAGCTACCAATTTCAATCCACAATCAAACGCCATTGTTAGAATTAATGCGGGTAGACTTAGACGTTTATTAAAAGCCTATTATAATGGTCCTGGAAAAACAAATACTTTAAAGATTGAGGTGATTAAAGGGTCCTACGTTCCTGTATTTCGAACTCAAGAAATAACTAGTAAAAAGAGTGTATTAAAAGAAGAATCAACACCTGCAGCACATTCCTTTTCACGATCAAAATTAACCCTTGCTATTCTCCCCTTTCGAAATTTATGTGCGGATGATGATTATCAATTTTTTGTGGATGGCTTCGGAGAAGAATTAACAAGAATCTTTAGCACTTCTGAAGAAATATCGGTCGTTGCTCACTATTCAACACTCCGGTACGAATCACATAACGTAGATGTTCGAAGTATTGGTGCAGACTTAGGCGTGCATTATATTATAATTGGGTCTGTAAAAAGATCAACAAAAAAAATAAAGATAAATATTGGATTAGTTGAAACTTTAAATGGCATGCAAATATGGTCTAAAACCTATACACACGATTTAGATAAAAACGAAACCATAGATATACAAGACCAAATTAATGAAGATGTTTTTAGTATTTTAAGTGGGCATTATGGGTTTATTTTTAAAGATACCTTGCACTGTTTGGTAGATGATGATATGAACCAAGACTTACAAGCATTTGATGCTATACTTTGGTATAATTACGCCCAGATATCACATTATGAAGAAAATTGTATAAAATGTAGAAAAGCGATAGAAAAGGTCTTGCATAATGATCCTAATCATATAATGTGTTTGTTAACTTTGGGTGATTTGTATCTTTTTTGCTATTCTCTCGGATATAAAACCATTGATAACCCCATAAATGAGGCTTATAAACTCATACAGAAAGCATTGCTAATATCTCCTTTTTCGCAATTTGGAAATCTATTATTGGGTTGGGTAAATGTTTATTTGGGTAAGAAAAAAGAAGCGATTCAGGCTTTTAATTATAGCATGCAACTTGCGCCACCTTCACTTACTTTTAAAGGTACACTTGGCTTTGGACTTTCTTGTTCAGGAGAATACAAACAGGGTTACTTATTAATTAAAGAAGCATTAGATTTCAATCCGTATTGTCCATGGTGGTATTATATGGGCTTGTATTTTGTATATTATAAAAGTAAGAAATATGAAGAGGCTTTAGAGTGTGCTCAAAAAATGTATGCTTCAGATAATGTCTATTTAATACCGCTATTAAACGCAGCAGCGAAAGGGCAACTAGGAGCCATAGACGATGCACAATCTGAAGTGCATCTATTAAATGAAAAATTCTCAGACATTCTATCTCAACTTAAAACCTACCTCAGTACATTTATATTGGATGAGTCTTTGATTGACGAGATTATAAATGGAGCAAAAAAATCAGGTCTTCTTATTCCCTAAATCATTGTCTTAAAACACGTTACAACACAAGGTACCCTTTCCCCTACATAAACACATAAAACACTAACTAACAACACTATACACTAACCGTGTAACGGTTACGTAACGGTATATCTTCTGCATTTTTTATTAGACCATCGTACATTTACAACTCAAATGTAAATTATGCACGTGTCTTATGTCTAAAAAAATCGAAACTATTGTTCAACTATTTCCGGATTTTGAAGAGCAGATCGTTTTTTTATTTCGTACCGACGAAAACTTCAGAGAGCTATGTTCCGATTATATACTATGCCTTTCTATGGTCTTAAAAAGACAAGAGGACATTACTAAACATAAGGAGGAAATTGCTGAGTTTGAAGAATTACAACAGAACCTAGAAGCTGAAATTTTGAATGAAATTAACGCTCTTTAAATAAATATAAACAGACAGAAAACACGAAACTTAATCAACAATTAAAAACACTTATGAAAAATAAAATTACTTTATTATGCTTAATGTTATTCGTTACTGTAATGAATGCACAAGAATCTCAAGAAGAATTAGCTAAAGCGGCACAAAACCCTTTGGCAAACATTATGAGTTTTCCATTCCAATACGATGGTAATTTTGGCTATGGACCTAATAATGACAGAACTCAAAATGTGTTAAACATTGAACCCGTAATCCCGTTAATGGATGGTAAGATTATAACACGAACTATTCTTCCATTTGTTTGGCAGCCTGATTTTGAACACTCATCAGGTTCTGATTTTGGCATGAGTAATATTGAATTTACGGCTTTTTATGTACCTAAATCTAAAGGATTTATTTGGGGATTTGGACCTATTGTAGCATTTCCTATAGGAGATGCTAATTTTGGCTCTAAAAAACTGAGTGTTGGACCATCCTTAGTATTCGTTAAAATGGGTAAAAAGTTTGTCTATGGTACGGTTATCAATAATACATTCTCTGTAGCAGGACCTTCGGATGTTGCAGATATCAATAGTTTCTATTCCGAAGTCTTTGTCAATTACAACATAGCAAAAGGCTTGTATGTTAATTCAGCACCTATTTTCACAGCCAATTGGGAAGCTGAAGACGGGCAAAAGTGGATTGTACCCGTTGGAGCCGGTATAGGTAAAATTGTAAAATTAGGAGGTAAACTTCCGTTAAACTTATATGCGGGTTATTATTACAATGTTGTTAGACCTGATTTTGGACCAAAATCTCAATTGAGATTCCAAGCGACCATGATGTTGCCTACTTCGATTTTAAAAAAGGGTGAAAAGAAATAAGGTTTTAAAAGTCTTAACCCAATAAAAAATAAACTAAAGGAATACGTATTTAAATCAATTAATCATGAATAAAAATGCATTAAAAATTGTTTCTCTAATCTGTTTTGGAGCCTTGGCATTTACTACCAGTTGCAAACAATCTGATAAAAAAGAAAAAGAGACTACTGAAAAAATTAGTGATTCGGTTAGCGTAGCAGACTACAAAGCGATCGCAGAAGAAGGCTTCATTTTTGGCTTACCATTAGTGATGAACTACGCTATTATGAACGAATATGCGGTAGATAAGAATACGAATCAATATAAAGCACCTTTTAATCAAATTAAGAGTGAACCACGGGTATATACTTATGAAGATACTGCTATTCTAAGTCCAAATAGTGATACCCCATACTCGGTTGCATGGTTGGATTTGCGTGCAGAACCGGTTGTAATAACGGTTCCTAAAGTAGACAAGAATCGTTACTATTCAGTTCAAATGGTAGATGGAAATTTATACAACGATGGCTATATAGGAACCCGTGCTACCGGTAACGAAGCTGGTTCTTACGCTGTTGTTGGTCCAGATTGGAATGGTGAGACGCCTAAAGGTGTTAATAAAGTCTTCCGTTCGACTACACCATTTATGTTTACCATTTTCCGTACACAACTGTTTGATCCTGCCGATTTACCAAATGTTGTAAAAGTGCAGAATGGATTTAAGGTTGAAGTGCTTTCTGCATTCCTTGGTACGCCTGCACCAACTGCAGCACCAGTAATTGATTTTCTACCTGCAACATCAAAAGGTGTTCTTGCTAATTTTTATAGTTACCTAAGTGCTGCGCTTAATTATATTCCAGAATCGGAATATGACAAAGACATACGTGCAAAATTAGCTAAAATTGGAATTGGTTCAGGAATGGCATTCGATATAAACAAGCTTACAGCAGAACAAAAACAAGCTATGGAAGAAGGAATGAAAGCTGGTGATGCTAAAGTTGCTAAGGATGTTGCTAGTGGAGCAACAGATGTTCATGGTTGGCAAGTTGGATCGTTGTGGGGAGACATTAATTTCTATAAAGGAGATTGGTTAAAGCGTGCTGCAGGAGGACGAGCTGGAATTTACGGTAGTAATGCTGAAGAAGCCATGTACTTATTATCTCGTGTAGATGAAAATGGAGGAACACTTGATGGTAGTAAGCAAAATTACACCCTTACGTTTGCTAAAGATGAATTACCTCCAGTAAATGCTTTTTGGTCTATAACCATGTACTATAGTGACAGTCAGTTGTTAGTTGAAAATCCTATCGATCGTTACTTGGTAAACTCACCTATGGTTCCTAATATGAAAAAAAATGCCGATGGTTCTTTAACCATTTACATACAATATAAATCGCCAGGAAAAGATAAAGAATCAAACTGGTTGCCGGCACCAAACGGTCCAATTTACTTGGCATTACGTATGTACTATCCATCTCCTGCAACAGATGCTTCTTCTGTATTGCCTCCAGGAAAAGGTACTTGGGGACCTCCAGGTGTAAAGATTGTTGACTAAGTAATTAAAACGATGTCATCTAAAAGCACGATTTCAATTAATTATAAAATATTAAGAATCATGAAAAAAATAAAATTAAATGCCCTTGCCCTTTTTGCTGTCAGCATAGCGACATCAACATTAGCATACGCACAAAATGAAGGGGTTTCACAGGAACTTTTAAATGAGATAGGAATGCCTAACCATGTGGAAACATCTATTGGTAACCTTGAATTCTTTGATGGAGTTCCAACAGACGCTACAATAAATACGGTTTACGATAACCTAGATCGCTCGCGTGCAGTTCAGGTATTTCTAGACAACCAAGGTGCCGCTTCCCTTTATGCTTTGCGTACTGGAAATGCAGGAATTGGTGTAAACGCCTCTAATAAGGTTAGTATTTCTGCACAGTTACTAAAGCCTAGATCACTTTATCTTACAGGTAACACGTCAACGTTATATGCGCTAACTTACCTTAATTTAAGCAAAGGTCCATTAGTGGTTGAACTTCCTGCAGGGATGTTAGGTTTTCTAGATGATGCTTGGTTTCGTTTTGTCGAAAACATGGGTGTTATTGGTCCAGATAAAGGAAAAGGTGGCAAATATTTACTATTGCCTCCAGGTTATACCGGAGAGGTACCTTCTGGCTATTTTGTAGTTAAAATGACAACCAATAACAACCTGATGTTTTTACGGGGTTCAATAGCTAAAGGACTTGAACCAGCTGTAAAGAACATTGAAGATGGACTTAAAATTTATGAGCTTTCAAAAGCTAGTAATCCTCCTACTACCGAATTTATTAACTGGTCTCCTATAAGCTACAATACAGTTTCAACTCGTGGTTTGAGTTTTTACGAAGGTATAAATGAAGTTGTTCAAGCAGAACCAATTGATGCGATTGAAACTGAAATGCGTGGTACTTTAGCAGCAATAGGTATTATTAAAGGCCAACCTTTTAATCCAGATGCACGTATGCAGAAAATATTGATTGAAGCTGCAGATATTGGATCGGCTACTGCTCGTGCCATTACTTATAAGCCACGTATTAGCGGGATTCAAATTTATCCAGATACTAATAGTGCTTGGTCTATGGGTTATGCCAACAAAAACACGTCGTTTATTGACAATGGCGCAATGAATTTAGACGCCAGAGTGTTCTTTCTTTACAACGCCACTGGAGTAACTCCAGCTATGGCATTAACACATGCAGGTGCAGGTTCTGATTATGCAATGGCGCATTTAGATGCCGACAAGAAGCCATTCGATGGATCTAAAACCTATAAATTACACCTGCCTCCTAATGTTCCCGTGAACGATTTCTGGGCGGTTACTTTATACGACACGCAAACACGTTCGTTACTACAAACAGACCAACCTTTTCCAACAGTTGGTAGTCAAGACAAAGGCATCAAAAAAAATAAAGATGGTTCTTATGATCTTTACTTCGGACCAAAAGCTCCAGCTGGTAGAGAAGGCAATTGGTTGCAAACGATACCAGGAAAGAGTTGGTTTCCAATCTTAAGAATGTATGGTCCTCTTGAACCATGGATAAATAAAACTTGGAGACCAAGTGAAGTAGAATTGGTTAAATAATTCAACAATAAATAAGCGTTTTAAAAGCGATTTGAATGTATATTCAAATCGCTTTTATTTTTAATTTTTTTTGTGTTAATTTTGATATGAATTTTAACCACCAAAAGAATGAATTACAAATTATTAATTACTGGAGTTATTCTAACAGCTTTTTTTAGTTGCCAGGAAACAAAAAAAGAAGATACTGTTACTAAATCAGAGGTCATTAACGAAGAGCCTGCTGTTGGAACGTATACACAAACCACAGATATTCCAAAAGGGATATTAACACCAGATGTGGTAGAAACATCTATTGGAACATTAAACTTTTTTGATGGTACGCCAACCCAAGAAACTGTACAATTAGTGTATGACAATCTTGATCGTTCGCGTGGTATTGATGCCTTTTTAAAAGGTATACAAGGCGCTTCACTTAGAGGATTGATCGAAGGACCAAAAGTAATTGGTGCAGGTAAAAACTTCAATGATATCATGATCTTTGCAGGATTATTAGACTCTAAAGGAATATTCCTTACAGGAAACACATCTACACTATACGTTGCTGCTGTGTTAGATTTAAAAAAACATGGACCAATGGTCGTTGAGGCTCCTCCAGGGTTACTTGGTGGATTCGACAATGCCTGGTTTGAATTTGTTGAGAATATTGGTGTTTTTGGACCGGACAAAGGTAAAGGTGGAAAATTCCTAGTATTGCCTCCAAATTACGAAGGTAATATCCCTTCAGGCTACTTCGTTGTAAAGTCAAATACGAACATAACATGGAATTTTATGCGTCTATCTATTGCTGAAGGTTTAGAAAAAGCAGCGAAAATAGCAGAGGACAATGTAAAAGTGTATCCATTGTCTATGGCAGATAATATTCCTGAAATGAATTTTGTAAATGCATCTGATAAATCATTTAATACAGTTCACCATAATGATTATTCTTTCTATGAAGAAATTAATGAAGTGATTCAGTATGAACCATTAGAAATGCTAGACCCGGAAACTAGAGGTTTATTTGCTTCTATTGGTATTGAAAAAGGGAAACCTTTTGCTCCAGACGCTAGAATGAAAAAAATCCTAACAGATGCTGTTGCCATTGGTAATGCTACAATACGTTCTACCATATGGTACCCAAGAACAAGTGGCACTGCAGGCACTATGAAAGGCATACAAATTTACCCTGATACGAACAGTGCTTGGGTGATGGCTTTCTTAGATAAAAACGTATTCTTTAATGGTAAAGATGGACACACCATGAATACTGATGCCAGAGCTTGGTACTACTACGGTTATACTATCGTTACTCCTGCTATGGCGGTTTCTATTCCTGGTAAAGGTTCGGATTATGGGATGGCTTTTGTCGATTCCAATAAAAAACCAATGGATGGTTCTAAAACGTATAAAGTGACTTTACCTCCAAACGTACCCGTAAATAACTTCTGGGCATTCACGATTTATGACACGCAAACACGTTCTATGCTGCAAACAGATCAGCCAAGACCAAGTGTCGGTAGTCAAACCAAAGGATTTAAGGAAAATGCAGACGGTTCAATGGATGTGTATTTTAGCCCAAAAGCACCTGAAGGATTTGAAGGGAACTGGTTACAAACTATTCCTGGAAAGAGTTGGTATATTATCTTAAGAATGTATGGCCCACTAGAACCTTGGTTAGACAAAACTTGGAGACCTAGCGAAGTTATTGAAGTAAAATAATACAACTTTAAATAATAATTCTATTTAACACTAGTTTAAAAGCGATTTGGTAGTTCATCCAAATCGCTTTTTTTTATGTTTATTTTTGCAATTAAAATACTACATTTGATTAATCGATAAAAAAAAACAAACTAACCCACCTCTTTTTAGTACACTTCAATGTCTAATAATTCAGTAGAAAACCACATAACACCTAATTATTCAAAAAAAGAAATTCTACAAGAATTAGATAGAATCCTATCTAGCAAGCCATTTTCTAAATCTGCAGTATTAACTAAATTTCTAAAATTTATTGTTGAAGAAACACTTGAAGGCCACACCCAAAACTTAAAAGAATACACCATTGCTGTGAGTGCCCTAGGGAAGTCAGCAGATTTTGACCCACAATCAAACGCTACGGTTAGAATTAATGCAGGTAGACTTAGACGGTTATTACACACCTATTATGCGGGGCCAGGCAGTATAGACCCCATGAAAATTGAAGTCGTTAAAGGGACTTACGTACCTATGTTTCGATCGCATCTCGTCAAACCAAAGACAGTAATAACAGGAAAGTCAGAACCTATGGCTCAGACCAAACCTCTTACTTTTTCACGATCAAAACTTACCCTTGCTATATTACCTTTTCGGAACTTACTACCAGATGATGAATATCAATTTTTTGTAGATGGGTTTGGAGAAGAATTGACACGAATCTTTAGCGCTTCTGAAGAAATTGCTGTGGTGGCCCATTTTTCAACATTAAAATACGCGACTCATATTGAAGATATCCGAATAGTAGGAGCCGATTTAGGAGTTCATTATGTTATTGTGGGTTCTGTTAAACGCTCTGCTACGAAGATTAGAGTGAATGTCGGATTAGTCGAAACCATGAATGGCATGCAAATATGGGCTAAAGAGTATACGCACGATTTAGAAAAAGACAAAACAATAGACATTCAAGACCAGATTAATGATGATGTATTTGCAATATTAAGCGGTCAATATGGACTTATTATAAGTGACACAGTCCGTTTGGTAGAGGGTGATATGAAGCAAGATTTGCAAACATTTGATGCTGTATTATGGTTTAATCTTACGCAAATAACACATTCAGAAGCAGATTGTATATTGTGTAGAAAGGCTTTAGAAAAGGCCTTACTACATGATCCTAATAATGTGATGTGCCTAATTATTTTGGGCGATTTAAACCTTTTCACCTATTCACTTGGGTACAAAACTGTTGATGATCCCGTAACAGAAGCTATTTCGCTATTAGACAAAGCCTTGAGCATTGCACCTAGGTCCCAATTTGGAAATATCACCCGGGGGTGGGCGAACGTTTATTTGGGTAAGAAAAATGAAGCATCCGAAGCGCTAAAGTACAGTATGGAACTCGGCCCACTTTCTCCATCTGTAAAAAGTACTCTTGGTTTTGCATTTACGTGTTTGGGTGAGTATCTTCTCGGTTTAAATTTGCTACAAGAATCATTAAGTCTCAATCCTTACTGTCCATGGTGGTGTTATTTGGGTTTCTTTTTTTCTTATTATCACAGTGGTGAATATGAAGAAGCATTGTGTTACGCTCAAAAAATGAATGCTTCAGATGACATTTACATGATTCCCTTGATGATGACTGCTGCCAAAGGACAATTGAGTATGATCGCTGACGCAAAACCAGAAGTAGACCTCTTACATGAAAATTTCTCGGAAACTTTATCCAATCTTAAAACATACCTTAGTTCCTTTTTACTAGATGACGCTTTAATTGATACCATTATTTTAGGTGCAAGAAAAGCTGGTGTTACCATTGCTTAAATTAGTTATTTAAGTGTGTTTTAAAACACATTATTATCACTTCTCAATGCATACGCACTGCCTTATTTAAAACGTAACAACCTCTCTTTTGGAACCGTTACATAACCGTTCCAATCATACTATTTTATCTAGACAGCCTTACATTTACAATACCAACTTCAATTAGACGGTCTTAATATGCATAAAAACGTCGATTATATTATTCAACTATTTCCGGATTTTGAAGAGCAGATTGATTTCTTATTTCAAACCGATGAGAACTTCCGAGATATGTGTTCAGACTATATGCTTTGTAAATCTATGATACAGGAATTAAAAAACAAAAAGATTATACATAGTGAAGATTTTACCGAAATGGAAGCATTACAACAGAGTCTTAAGGAAGAAATAGAAGTTCAATTAATTATAAAAAAATGAAAATAACAATTACACAAGTGTTGGTTTTATGGGGGTTTATCTCTTGTTTAACTTTTCAAGCACAAGCACAGGAGAAACCTAAATTAGCATCTCCTTTACAAACAGGACATTATTTACCTGGAATTATTAGCATACGTGATTTTGCCGACCCCGCACCTGCTTCTGGTTTGATTTTTTTAGATTATAATGTATTTCTTTCAGGAGACAAATATTATAATCAGTACGGAAATGAAGTCACTGAAATTGAAGGTCCATTAGGAGCCGATTTTGCATTAAATACCGATGTTAGCGGATACGTTAATAACCCTGTTTTAATGTGGGTTGCCAAACAAAAAGTTTTAGGCGCAACCTATCTTGCAGGTATCTCGATACCTTATAATACGGTAAATGCAGATATTGCATATAATAGAAGTGGCATTATTGATGGTCAAGGCCAAGAAGGAAGTAGCAATAGTAGTGTTTCTGGATTTTCAGATTTTAATGTCATGCCCGTGTATTTATCTTGGGGTTTAAAAGAGTTTGACATTACTGCTGGCTATATGTTTTATGCACCTACAGGAGAATATACTCCAGGAGGTAATAACAATACTGGGTTAGGCTATTGGAGTAATATATTTCAAGTCTTCACCTACTATTATCCAATGAAAATTAAAGGAGAAACCTCTAAAGCATTAGCTGTAATGTTCGCTCCTACCTATGAAATTATAGGAAAAATTAAAGATGCAGAAGTGACACCTGGTAATCGCTTATCATTAGATTATGGACTAGATATGTATTTTACCGAAAAATTATCGGTAGGTATCTATGGTGGTAACAACTGGCAAGTTGGAGACGATACAGGTTCTGGAGTATACTGGGATGGAACTGTTAAAGACCAAAATGGAATTTTAGGTGCGCAAGTTGGTTATTGGCTTTGGACAAACAGATTACAAGCTGTTGCTAAATACGGGGCTACCTATGGCAGTAAACAACGGTTAAAACAAAATTATTTTCAAATTAACCTAACCTTTATTACCAATGCTTTAACAGGAAATAAAGTTGCTAAAAAGTAAACCCTATTTAAGTTTATTCTTATTCTGATTTAGGAAAGACTCTTTTTTAAACTTTGATATAAAAGTAATTTTAGAATAAAATATGAACCGAAATTTAAATGTTATTATGAAAAACAAAATTACGTTATTATGCTTACTGCTATTCGTTACAGCAATGAAAGCTCAAGAATCTACAGAAGAATTAGCTAAGGCAGCACAAAACCCTTTGGCTAACATTATGAGTTTTCCGTTTCAAAACAATACTAATTTTGGATACGGTCCTAATAATGATAGAACACAAGATGTATTAAACATTCAACCTGTATTGCCTTTTTTTGATGGTAAACTTATTACGAGAACTATTATCCCAATTTTATGGCAACCTGATTTTACAGAAACCTCTGGTACCGTTTCTGGAGTAAGTAATATTAATTTTACAGCGTTTTATGTACCAAAGTCTAAAGGAATTGTTTGGGGATTTGGACCTATTATTGCTTTCCCTGCAGGAAATGCTGATTTCGGTTCTAAAAAACTAAGTGTAGGTCCCTCAATAGTGGTATTAAAAATGGGTAAAAAATGGGTGTATGGTGGTGTTATTAACAATACTTTTTCTGTAGCAGGTCCTTCAGATGTGCAAGATGTAAATAACTTTTATGCTCAAGTTTTTGCCAATTATAATTTACCAAAAGGGTTGTATTTAAATACGTCTCCAATTATTACTGCCAATTGGGAAGCAGAAAGCGGCCAACAATGGACCGTTCCAATTGGAGCAGGTATTGGTAAAATTGTAAAACTAGGAGGCAAACTTCCTGTCAATTTTCAAGCAGGTTATTATTACAATATCGTTTCTCCAGATTTTGGCCCTACATCTCAGTTAAGACTACAAGCAACAGTCATGTTACCGACGTCTCTTTTGCATAAATCGGAAGCTACTAAATAAAATACTTGAGACTAAATTTTCTTCTAATCAATAACAGAACTAATACGTCTTTAGTATCAATAATCCAATTAACATTAATTATCATATAAATATTAAAATCATGAAACAAAAATCAATTCACATTTTTGCTGCAGTACTTATTGGTGTATTTGCCGTAAATGTAAGTCATGCACAAAAGTCGTCGAAGATAAAAATGACGACCCCTATCCCGGAGTCTATCACGACGCCCGCTAAGATAGAGTCTCGAATCGGAACGCTAGAGTTTCCACAAGGCTCTCCGACCCAAGACACTGCCGATAAACTCTATGAGTATCTCGACTTTATGCATGGTGTTGAAGCATTTCTTTACGCGCTACCAGGTGCGTCAGTCCATGCGGCTGGTCGAGGTATCAAGAGCATGGGAGGTGACAACCAGACTGTTTTAATAATGGAAGAATTGATGAATGCGAGGTCACTTTTCTTAACCGCCAACACGCAAAGTATTTACAGTATGATGTGGTTGGATCTGAAAGACGGACCATTAGTGTTAGAAACGCCACCTGATGTATTGGGTATTGTAAACGACCACTGGTTCCGCTATGTAGGTGATATCGGAAACGCTGGACCAGATAAAGGTAAAGGAGGCAAGTACTTGTTATTGCCACCGGGCTATAAGGGTGAGGTGCCTCAAGGCTATTTCGTATTGCGCTCTCAAACGTATCAGAACCTGTATTTCTGGCGTGGATTCATCAAAGACGGTAGCACAGCAACAGCAGTAGCAAACACCAAGAAATTCGCAAAAGTGTATCCTCTTAGCGCTATCAACAACCAGCCAGAGATGAAGTATATCGATGTTTCTGACAAAGATTTCAATACCATTGGTAGCAACGACTATAGCTTCTATACAGACATCAACGAGATTGTCCAAGCAGAACCAAACGAGGCTTACAGCCCGGAAATTTTAGGTATGCTTGCTGCTATCGGTATCGAGAAAGGTAAAACTTTTGCTCCTGATGATAAACTTAAGAAGACGCTTACAGAAGCCGTGGCTGTTGGAAATGCAGCAGCAAGAACTATTGCATTCCAGCCTCGAATGGATGACGCGTACTTATCTCCTGGCAGTTCATGGTTCTTCACATTTGTTGGTGGTAGCTACCAGTTCCTATCACAACCAGGCGTGCGCAATTTGGCTGCACGCGACCTATTCCACTACAGTTATACAGGAATCACTCCTGCAATGGCTTTTAAAATGGTAGGACTCGGTTCACAGTACGTTATGTCGACCACAGACTCCAAAGGAAAATCGCTTGATGGGTCTAAGACTTACAAAATACAGCTTCCGGCGAACGTTCCAGCTAAGGATTTCTGGTCACTCGTTGCGTACGACAGTCAAACGCGTTCAATGTTGCAAACCGATCAAGCATTCCCAAGTGTAGGAACTGCAAGCAAAGGTATCGTTACCAATGCTGATGGAACTATTGATATTTGGTTTAGCCCAACTGCTCCAAAAGGGCATGAAAAAAATTGGGTACAAACCATTCCTGGAAGAGGATGGGCTGTGCTGTTTCGATTATACGGTCCTGAGGAAAGCTGGTTCAACAAAACCTGGATGCCGGGTGAATTAGAGTTAGTTAAATAATATAACAATTAGTAAAATTAAAAAACCTAATGAAACTAGTGCCTCTTGTGGTATTAGTTGTATCAATGGCTGCTTGTAAAGAAAAGCCTGCACTAACTGTAAATGAAACAATACTAAATTAATTATTACATAAATACTAAAATCATGAAACAAAAATCAATTCACATTCTTGCTGCAACGCTGCTTGGTGCGTTTATAGTAACTGTAAGTCATGCGCAGGAGAAATCTATAATTGAACCAAAAGTTGGTACCTATAAACAAACAACCGAAATTCCTACAGAAATACTGACACAAGACGTTGTTGAGACATCTATTGGAACCTTAAAATTCTTTGATGGTACACCTACACAAGAAACAGTACAAAAAGTATACGACAATTTGGACCGTTCACGTGGTGTTGAAGCCTTTTTAAAAGGGATTCAAGGTGCATCTGTTAGAGGAATGATAGAAGGACCAAAAGTGCTTGGCGCAAATTTAAAATTCAATGATATTTTAATCTTCTCTCAGTTATTAGATTCTAAAGAGATTTATCTTACTGGAAATACAAATACGTTATACCTTAATCCTATTTTAGACTTAAAAAAACATGGACCAATGGTTGTTGAAACACCTCCAGGATTATTGGGTGGGTTTAATAGCGCTTGGTTTGAATATATAGAAGATATTGGTGTTTTTGGACCAGACAAAGGAAAAGGCGGGAAATTCTTGGTATTACCTCCAGATTATAAAGGCGATGTTCCTTCAGGTTATTTTGTTGTAAAATCTCCAACAAACATTGTGTGGAACTTTATGCGTGTAGGGATCTCTGAAGGATTAGATAAAGCCGTAAAATTGGCAGAAGAAACGGTAAAAGTATATCCATTATCTATGAAGGATAATATTCCTGAAATGAATTTTATAGATGGTTCTGATAAAGCATTTAGTGCCGTTCACCACAACGACTTTTCTTTCTATGAAGAAATTAATGACGTTATTCAATACGAGCCATTAGAAATGTTAGATCCAGAAACACGTGGGTTATTTGCTTCTATTGGTATTGAAAAAGGAAAACCATTTGCACCAGATGCAAGAATGAAAAAAATACTAACCGATGCCGTTGCAATTGGAAATGCTACCGTACGTTCTACCATGTGGTACCCAAGAACAACTGGTACTGGAAATACAATGGAAGGGATTCAAATTTACCCAGACACTGACAGTGCTTGGTTGATGGCTTTCTTAGATAAAAATGTATTCTTTAACGGTAAAGATGGGCATACTATGAACAGTGATGCTAGAGCCTTTTATTACTATGGTTATACCATTGTAACACCTGCTATGGCCGTTTCTATTCCGGGTAAAGGATCGGATTACGGAATAGCATATGTAGATGCTAATAAAAAAGCGATGGATGGTGCTAAAACCTATAAAGTAACTTTACCGGCAAACGTACCAGTAGATAATTTTTGGGCATTCACGATTTATGATACTCAAACACGGTCTATGTTACAAACAGATCAGCCAAAACCAAGTGTAGGTAGTCAAACCAAAGGGTTTAAGAAAAATAAAGACGGTTCTATGGATGTCTATTTTTCGCCAAAAGCACCAAAAGGATTTGAAGGGAACTGGCTGCAAACCATTCCTGGAAAAAGCTGGTTTACGCTTTTAAGAATGTATGGACCATTAAAGCCTTGGTTAGATAAAACTTGGAGACCAGGGGAAATTATAGAAGTTAAATAATATACATGAAAAGTGATTTGATATATCAAATTACTTTTTTCATGAGTTTACAAGAAAAATATTACTTTTGAATCACATAACAAAAAATCATAAATCATGAATTTCAAAAACCTAAAAAGGTTCATACCAATACTAGTAGTCGCTTTAGCGCTTACCGGGTGTAAAAATGAGTCTAAAAAAACGTCGACAGTCAATGAATCTCCAGCAACATTATCGCTGGATTCTGTTAAAGCTATAGCTCATGATGCCTACATATACGGGTATCCAATGGTAGACAACTACCGTGTTGAATATGCCTATTATGTAGACAAAACAGGCACAGAATTTAAAGCCCCTTGGAATCAGATTACAAACATTGCAAAGGTTTATACTGCTGCAGATACGGCTGTACAAACAGCAAATTCAGATACGCCTTACTCATGGATTGGTTATGATGTAACAAACGAACCTTTGGTTATTGGTCTTCCAGAGATTGAAGAAAGTCGTTATTACGATGTGCAATTCGTAGACAGTTACACGTATAATTTCGCTTACCTAGGATCAAGAACCACAGGGAACAAAGCGGGAACTTATATGCTTGTTGGACCAAACTGGAAAGGCGAAACTCCTGAAGGCATTGATAAGGTGATAAAATCTGATACTGAAATTGGAGTAGTCGTTTTTAGAACACAACTTTTCAACCCAGCAGATATTGATAATGTAAAAGCTGTACAAGCTAAATATAAAGCACAAACGTTATCTGCTTATTTAGGTGAAGCTCCTGTAGCAGCTGCTTCAGCATCTGTAGAATGGATGAAACCTTTAACTCCTGCAGAACAAAAAACGTCTTTAGAGTTTTTTAATGTAATGAATTTTGTGATGAACTTTTGTCCAACCGTTCCTTCTGAAAAAGCGTTAATAGAGCGTTTTGCTAAAATTGGTGTTGGAGCTGGAAAAACAATTGATGTTGCAACACTTTCGCCTGAGGTGAAAGCAGCAATGGAAGCTGGAATTAAAGAAGCATGGGGAGTAACTTTTGCGGGTTTAATGAAAAAAGTTGAAAAAGGAGAAGTAACATCTGCTAACGTATTTGGTACTAGAGACTATATCGCTGGTAATTATTTATACAGAATGGCTGGCGATGTATTAGGTCTTTACGGAAACTCTAAAGAAGAAGCATACTATCCGCTTTATACGGTAGATGCAGACGGAAAACCATTGGATGCTGGAAAAAACAACTACACATTAACATTTAAAGGCGGTGAATTGCCTCCTGTAAATGCATTTTGGTCGTTAACCATGTATACTTCACCAGAAAGTTTAATGGTAGCCAATTCAATTAATCGTTATTTAATTAATTCACCAATGTTACCTGAGTTAAAGAAAAACAAAGACGGTGGCATCACTATATACTTCCAAAAAGATTCTCCTGGAAAAGCTTTAGAATCAAACTGGTTACCAGCTCCTGATGGACCATTTAGAGTTGTTCTTAGACAATATTGGCCAAAACCGGCCGCTTATGATGGAACTTGGAAACAACCACAAATACAACTTGTAAAATAAGTAAACCTATTTACAACCTTTTAAAAGCGATTTGAATGTTTATTCAAATCGCTTTTTTTTTATATAAAGCAGTACATATCTTATTATCTTTCCTCCTGCTTTAGTTTACAATAAGTTTACTCATATCATGAAAATCCGGAATGGAAAACCAGTTGATAAATCCATTAACAATCCGTTTTATAATGTTCTGAATTTTTAATTAAAATCCATCAGTTTTTTGAACCTAATAAAATTAGAAACGGTGCATAAACTATAGAGCTTAAATAATTACTAGATAGCACTCGCCTACTTATAAAAAGTATTTCAAATAACATCCGTTTACTTAGATTACATACCAATCGTGTCCTAAACATTATTAAATGTTCATTTTTTTCATTGATAAAAAGATCCTTCGACTTCGCTCTGGATAGACCAAGCCAAAAAAATCTAAGCTTACGAACTTTTATCTAAATTTTCGATAGGCCAACCAAAAAAACAAAATTCAACTTATATAGAAAAAGGACATCTCACAGCACAAGTAACTCCATAAAGTCAAAAGCGCTACAACTTAAAAAAAAAGAGACTAATCGTTTAAGACGCTATTGATTACAAACCTCTTTATACATACAAAAATAGTACTGCTAATAGCGCTTTGTTTAGGGTAGTCAGGAACTCCTATTCTCCTTTTTACCACACGAGATCCCCAACGACTTAAATATTGGATCTAAACCCATTACCATCCTTTTAAAACTATTGATTGCATTAACTTAGATTTTTGGATTATTAAATCACGATAGCACTTACAGTAATAGATGTGCCTTTCGCTCACTTTTTTACATATTAATTTAAAACAAACCCAACTAATAAAGAGAAGTAAAGTTTAAAATCGCCCCATAAAACGATGCAGACAAAACGTACATTAATCCCCAATTAAAAACAACGAAATGCCGAGTCTGTGTACAAAAAATTACTTAATTTAGTATTTAAATTAAAGCCGTAGCAAACGGTGTGGCACCTGTATGTTCTACAATACATCTTCACACTAAAACCTGCAACGAAACTTATACAAAACGTGAACAATAATTAAAGTATTATGATTATAGATAAAATTGAAAATCAGATAATTTACAAATCATTAAGCAAAAGCATTGAAAAGGGCTTTGATTTTATAAACAAAAACGACTTAACTAAAATACCTTTAGGAAAGTATGAGATTGAAGGTGAAGATATTTTCGCTATTGTAATGGAATACGATACCAAAATTAAAAGTGAATGTAAATTTGAAGGCCATCATAAATATATAGATCTGCAATACATGATATCGGGAACAGAATATGTAAGTCTAGAGACATTAACAAACCAAATACCTGTGGAAAGTAATACCGAGAAAGATTACGATTTTTATAATATCGAATCACAAGCACTGAAGTTTGATTCAGGTAGGTTCATGATTTTTTTCCCAGACGACTTACATCAGCCAGGTATTCATTTAAATGAAGTGTCGACAGTAAAAAAAGTGGTTATAAAAATAAAAGCGCAGTAGTCGTATCATAAAATAGTATAAGAAATTGCCATGTTTTACTAGACATAAAGGGTGTTACACACTTGTTTTATCTCAATACCTTTCAGGTAATCTTTTTTAACAAGGCTATAACCAATAGTATTATAGCATAAAAGATGGCAATTTTATTTACAAATTATTATGAGATTTACACCCGTATTAGTTTCTTTTAGGACACGACTCATAACTATTTCTAGTTTATAAATTTTTATTAACTTTTCATAGCTTGCATCATCATCTTCTCTTTTTTAAACTTGTCATCCTTTTCATCTCGTTCTAAATCACTTATTTTTTTTAATATCGGAGCGTTTACTTCATCCACATTTCTCTATCAATAGCGAAAAGAACATGAAGATTTTCTCCACTATACCGCTCACAAAACCTTCCGTAAACATTTCGATTTACAGGGCTTTTTTTATATGCTTGATAGCGTCTAAAATTTAGATTTGTATGTAACCGAATTCGCAATGATAGAAGGAATTTAGATCTGATTTCACAATAAAACCAAGCCATTTTAATGCTTTGGTTATACTTCTATTTAAGCTTCAGAAACACAGTACACACCAAAAGAGTTGCAAAAAACGCAATTAATCTATACAACGAAATAATATTACATTTATCTTTAAATTTCAGGACACCTAATATGGTGTATTTGTTCGTCTAGTAGACAGGTAAATTATCAGCGTAAAATAAATTTTAAACTATAGCCGTATTTCCGAGCTAAACACTTAGAAAAATGAATTATATTGATTTGATGTATTTTCATTTGGCAACAGTCGTTCCTGCTTTTGCCATAGGAACACTATTGTTAATAATAAAAAAAGGAACAAAAATCCATATATATTTTGGGAGACTATATATGATTCTTATGTTAATAACAGCATTTATAACGCTGTTTATGCCCGCCGAAATTGGGCCTAAAATCTTAAATCATTTTGGTTGGATTCATAGTTTTAGTTTACTAACAATCTATACCGTTCCAACGGCTTATTGGGCCATTAAGAAAGGAAATATTAAGTCACATAAGCGAAAAATGATTTTATTATACTTTGGAGCAATAATTATAGCAGGGGGATTTACATTTTTGCCAGGGAGATATTTACATAATTTATTTTTCGGATAGTACTAATTAAAACTGAAACGATCTAAGTTTATTTTGAAAAACTAAATAACGATTAAACATCTAATTGTTTTGTAGATTGATAAAAACTGTATTTTAATCTATTGCTGATTTTGTATTAAAACAAAGGTCGTTTCACCTTTGCTACATCTGATTTTCCTGCTGAAAATCCACGATCACAAAATCGCAAATTTAAATGCATAACCGTTTTGCGTCATTAGCACTAACCACTATTGAAATTATTTAGAGTATCGAAACAAATTCTTGAGATACAAAATTACATCTCTTGAAGACAAATTGTATCTAAACAAAAAAAACATGATAAAATTCTTTCGAAAAATTAGACAAAACTTACTTTCAGAAGGAAAAACAGCATCCTATTTTAAATATGCTATTGGAGAAATTGTACTTATTGTTATCGGAATTTTAATTGCGCTACAAATTAATAGTTGGAATCAAGATCGTCAAGACAGAAAACAAGAACAGCAAATTCTATCCCAATTATTAAAAGAGTATTCTAATAATCTAAACCAAATAGAACAAAAAATAGATATAAGAAATGATATATTGAACTCTAGTTTAAAACTTCTAAAATATAAAACCGAAAATCCAGAACACATTATACAGGATAGTCTTGATGCTCATCTTTTTAGGACTTCCATCCGACCTACTTTCGATCCAGAGCTTAGTGTAAGTAATGAATTGATAAATTCTGGTAAGCTCTATATATTGGAAAACATTAATTTAAGAAACAACGTCTCATCATTTTCCAGTTATTTAAGTGAGCTAAGGGAAGAAAAAGTAATAATTGTGAATTTAACAGAAGAGCGTTTAATTCCTTTCTTAATAGAAAATTATCAGATTGGAGGCATGCAGATGTTTTTTATGGATGACAAGGAAATAAGAGAAAAATTCACTATTGGCAGCTTAAAAGAGTACAAATCCACGAAAGACTTAGTATCTAAATCAGATTTCAAACCTTTGTTAATTCATCCTGATTTTGAAGATTATTTATTTCAAATGATAAGTTTTACGAGCTATACTAATGAACAGTCTGAAGGCGTAAAAGAAAAGATTGAAAGTATTGTAGATATGATTAAGAAAGAAGTCGAAAACTGATGCTAAATTTAAGAACGAAACATAAAGACCAAATCATTAACTTATAACATATGAAATACATAACACTAACATTGGTAATTTTACTACTAATTAGTTGTAAAAATGAAAAATCTACAGACAAAGATTTAACATTAGATACATTTTATATGCCTGCTGAATACGAAAAACAAGCTGCTGTTTGGTTAGGATGGACTGATTATCCACCATATCAAAAACCTTTTTTAGAGATAACGAAAGCGCTTTATTCCAAAGTTCCAATAAAAGTAATTACCAATAATAAAAATGCATTAAACCGATTAAAAGATACACTTTTAGTGCTAAATTTTGATGTCACTAAATTTGAATTCAACATAATTCCAGACAACCGATATTGGATGCGAGACCACGGAGCAGCTTATGTTATTAATGGAAAAGGAGAAAAAAAGGTGGTTGATTTTGGGTGGACACTTTATGGTAATAAAGAGTGGTTAGAAACCTATTACGAAGGTAATAAAGACAGCGTTGCAATTTACTATAAGCAAGCAGTGAGAGAAACTGGTAAAGTGGATTCTATTATGGGAGCAATAGATCATTTAAAATCCATAAAGACCGATGTAAATATGGAAGGTGGATCTATTGAAGTCAATGGGAAAGGCACTTTAATACAATCTGAGTCGGTAACGTTTCAAAGAAACCCAGGAAAATCTAAAACCTATATTGAATCTGAATTGAAACGTGTATTAGGCGTTTCAAATATAATTTGGCTTAAAAACGGACTTGCAGAAGATGGTTTTTGGTGGAATAAAATCTATGATAACTTTTATGGTTGGGGTGTTTCAGGACATACAGATGAATTTGTTCGTTTTGTAAACGATTCTACAATTTTATTGGCTTGGGTAGATGAGTCTGAAAAAGACTTAAACCTAATAAATAAATGGAATTATGAAAGAATGTCGGAAAACTTAAAAATTCTTGAGAATGCAAAAGACCAAGATGGAAAACCGTTTAAAATTATTAAATTTCCACTTCCAGATCCTATTTATTTAAAAACCACAGTCACGGAAACCGACAATAATTCAAGTATAAACACAAAAGAGTGGACTGTTCCAAAAAATTGGGGACCACATAAAAACGAACTAAAAGTTGGAGATTCTATAAATTGGGTCGCAGCATCTAGCTACTTAAACTATTTGGTTACAAATGATTTGGTTTTAATGTCTACGTATGTCGATCAAGGTTCGTCAGTGGAAAAAGAAGAAAAAGCGAAACAAATTATGAAGACCGTTTTTCCAAATAGAGAACTGCTACTTTTAGATGTAATGACCATAAATTATAATGGTGGCGGAATACATTGCTCCACACAACAAGAACCAAGCGTAAAAAATGACTAAAAACTAAACCTCTAAAAAGAAATTAAGCTTTCAAAATGAATAAAATGGAGGAATTAAAAATAGAAATTCTAAAACTACACGATCTATATTGGTCCAGTTATTTGAAAGGCAATATTTCTGTAATGACTGATTTGATGACTGAAGATTATATCCAAATAGGAAGTGCAGAGCGTGAGATTTTCTTTAATAAAAATGATGCCGTTCAATTTCTATACGAAACTATTGATCAAGTTGCTGGGAAGTTTGAAATGCGCAATAGAAATACTTCAGTCGAATTTTTGAATGATACGTTTATTGTGTATGAATTATGTGATGCATATGCGCTCGTAGATGGAGAATGGCTATTTTATAATAAATTCAGAGCCACTACCCTACTACGTAAAGAACTACTTGGGTGGAAATTTAGTCACCAGCACAGTTCTTTTTCAGATAGCGGAACTTCTGATGGTCAAAATATTTCCATTGAAAAAATAGTCGCCGAAAATCAGCAATTACAAGACGCCGTAAAACAACGTACTCTTGAATTAGAACAACAGGCCACCGTTTTGGAACAGGCTAATATTGATTTAAAGAAATCTTTAGAAGAGTTGCAATCGAAAAACTTAATAATTGAAGAACAAACACGTGAATTACTTCAATTAGATGCCTCCAAGACTCGTTTTTTTGCCAACCTATCTCACGAACTGCGCACACCGCTTACCTTGATTCTTTCTCCGCTTAGCACGACATTAAACAGTCAAAATCTTGATGATACAAATACCACATTGGTTACACTAGCCAAACAACAAGCGATTCAATTATTAGAACTGGTTAGTGAAATACTCGACCTTACAAAATTGGAGTCTGGTAAGATGAAAGTTAAGGAAGAACCCACAGATGTTTATCGACTCATTCGACGACTTATTTCGACTTTTGAATCGTATGCCAAACAAAAAAACATCAATTTAGTATTTGAGTTTGCTAAAAATATGCCTCAGGGTTTAGTATTGGATACGTTGAAAGTAGAGCGCATATTCAATAATCTTATATCCAATGCCTTAAAACTTACACCGCTTAATGGGTCCATTACAGTTACGGTAACTGATAAAATTTCTGACTGGCAAATAGAAGTCACAGACACTGGAAAAGGGATTCATCCCAATGATTTACCATATCTTTTTGACCGCTTTTATCAAACCAATCAACTTGAATCTCCTATGGAAGGCGGTACAGGTATTGGGCTCTCTTTAGCAAAAGAATTAGCAGAGGTCATGCACGGAAAATTAGCCGTTAAAAGCACATTTGGAGAAGGCGCTACTTTTATATTAACCTTGCCAAAAAAAGAAATTATTGGGTATATAGACGAGGTTAATGATCACGTACCAACAGTTTCAAATAACATGACTGTCGACAAACTAAACACGCAGAAAAAGCAACTTCAAGACCTAAGCCTTACAAAACCCACTATTCTAGTTGTGGAAGATAATTACAGTTTACGCTCCTATTTGCAATTTATCCTATCGGAAGATTTTCACGTACGAACTGCCGAAAATGGACAAGACGCTTTAAAAAACTTAGATAAAAATGGGCTGCCAAGTTTAATTATATCCGATGTGATGATGCCCGTAATGGATGGTTTTAAGTTGTTACAAATCCTAAAAGCAGATAAAAATCTATGGAGCATACCTGTTGTCATGCTAACAGCCCGAGCAGAATCAGACGATCGCCTCAAGGCATTGCGCATAGGCGTAGACGACTATCTAACAAAACCTTTTGAAGAAAAAGAATTGTTTGCACGCATTAAAAATTTATTAAATAATGTAAATAAGCGTAAAAACACATCCCTAAAAAATCAGGATACTAGCACTGAAATATCAAGCGAAACACAGCAAACGAATACATCTACGCTCAGTATTCCCGATCAGAAATGGTTAGAAAAATTAGAAGACATGGTAAAATTAAACATTGGAAATTTTAATTTATCAGTAGATTTTTTAGCCGATGAATTGTTTATCAGTAGAGCGCAATTTTTCCGAAGACTTCAGACTATAGTAGGGTTGACTCCATTGCAATATATACGAATTTAAGTACAACCATGCAAGGCAACTCTTAGAAAACAAAAGTGTACCTAGTGTAAAAACTGCTTCCTATGCTATCGGTATAAAAAAGGTCGCTTACTTTTCAGAGAAATTCAAAGCGCGTTTCGGGAAATCCCCTTCAGAATATTTGATGTAAGCACTTAAATAATCCCTTACTTTCTGTATTCTTTTTTAGGTCAGCCAAGGATCTTGTACTACTATATTCCATTACTTTTCATTTTGAAACGTTTAAGGGTTATCCTTGATACAAATGGGGATACGACTATACAATTGAGCCTTATACATGAGATATTCAGGTCCTTTATTTAAATCAATTTTGTGATATAGATAATGGGAAAGGCCGAAAACCATTTAGAATAGGCTTCAATACTAAACTGATAATTATGAAAACTTCCACAACATGTTTCACACTGCTACTGATGACTATTGTTTTATCGACCACATTAAGTTGTAAGCAAGAACATAAAATTCCTAAAATAGAAGCCATGCCTAAATCAGCCACGGTTGAAGCACTTGGGCAAATGAATCGCGATTTCGCAAAAGCACTAAATGCAAAAGATGCTATGGCTGCAGCCGTTGCCTATGACAAAAACGCTTCTATTCTACCACCAAATGAACCTATTATTACAGGACGCGCCAGCATTCAAGCCTATTGGCAAGGTGCTATTGATGCCGGAATTATTGATGCTACAGTAAAAACGATTGATGCCAAAAGTGATGGGAATCTAGGATACGAAATTGGAACATTTACCATGCGATTTCACGGCGCGAATAACGATACCATTGTAGAAGTCGGGAAATATACGGAAATATTAGAACGAAATGCAGAAGGAAAATGGATTTCCACCTATGGCATGTGGAGTAGTAATGCACCAATGCCAACCGAACAATAACACTAACAATCAGTGTTTTATAAAAATAATTACTATTTTATACTATTAAATAGTCCTTACTCCTACTACAGAAAACACATTTTTCAATACAACGGGATAGCCGAAAACCGATAAAAGTAGGCAACAAACAACAACCAAAATTATGGCAACAGAACAAAACATTCAAACAATCAACGCTTTGTATAATGGCTTTTCAACGGGAGATATGCCAACGGTCTTGGGGTTAATGGATCCTAAAATCGAATGGAATGAAGCCGAAAGTAATTCGCTAGCAGATAGCAATCCTTATATTGGGCCACAAGCTATTTTAGAAGGTGTATTTGCACGTCTTGGAGCAAATCATGAACATTTTGGATTACAAGATGTAAAAAATCATGGTATGCAAGATAATATGATTTTAGCCACAATGCGGTATGATGCTAAAGTAAAAGAAACGGGGAAAACATACAATGCACAAGTGGCACATTTATGGACACTTAATGACGAAGCAAAAATCATTGCTTTTCAGCAATATGCAGATACGAAGAAAATAGCAGATGCCGAACAGTAAGATCTCATAAGACTCATCGTCTGTAAAAGTCTAAATTTCCTAACTTCAAAAGGAAAACCAACTATTAAACAATCATCAGCATGAAAAAATTAACCAACCAACTGCCCTTACTTACATTACTTTTTACCTAGACTTTTGGAATGCTAAGTTGCGAACAAAAGGAAAACCAAATCACCAGAGTAGTTGAAGAAGAAGTCGTCATTGAAACTGAAACATCTGAATTCTTTTTACTTCGTCCAGAAGTAGAAAAAGCCTACGGATATTCACACGCTGTAAAAATTGGAAATGACATTAAGATTTCTGGAGCTGTAAGTATGGACGACGAAGGAAATCCTACTGCTGTTGGCAATTTAGGTCAGCAAATGAAAAACTGTTATGCAGATTTAGAGAAAATTTTACAGCACTATGGCTGTACTTTTGATGACGTTATTGTGGAAAAAGTGTTCACAACCAATATGCCATTGTTTCTCGAGAATGCAGCTTACAGATCAGAAATTTACACGAAACAATTCCCAGCAGGTTCTTGGCTTGGTGTTACAGAACTAGCTGTGCCTGAATTTATGATTGAAATTGAATTGGAAGTTTATAAACCGGAATAAAAGTAAGAATACACAGCAACGTTTTAAATTATTTGCTAATTTGTGCTTGACGAATGTTAGTTGCTTTGTTTTGCTAGCTTTATAAAAAACCGTTGTAAACGATTATGATAGATTTATCTCATGCAGAGAATCAGATTCACTGTGTCACGAATTTTAAAGACCTGGTTTCCATTCCTTTTAAAGGAAAAATAAATGCCAATTGTTGGACTCGTAATCTCATTGGTGATTTTTCCGAAATTGTAAAAAAGCTAGAAGGAAACGAAAATATAGCAGAACTTAATGAAGAGGAACTTCGGGAGCTTAAATTGAGTACACAAGGACAACTTGCTCGTGACATTCTTTTAAATGATTTGAAACTATTGAAGGCCCACGGCGCATCTCCAACACTTAATCTGATAAAACAGTATGAAAGGGATGATATTTTCCCTTATTTTCCAACCGATGTGTATTCTTATCATGTAGATCGTTCTCCAATACCTACCGACACCTTTTTATGTACCTACTACGGCGCATCTAGTGACATATTGCCAAATGCGCAAGCCATACAAAAAGTGCTTGTGCCCGAAATACGTGATGAACTTAAAAAACTATATGATGGATCTGATGATGGTTTTGAAACCTTTTTAAGTGAACATTTCTTTGATTTACATTATCAGGCGAAACCTGAAGCGCGACCTGTAAACTTAGGCCTCGGTCATTTATGGAGATTGGCGGTAGATCACCCAAATAGTCAAGCGCTTCCATGTGTGCACCGTGCTCCAAAAGAAAAAACTGGTCAGACCCGATTGTTGTTGATTTGTTGAACAAAAATCAACGTAATAAAAGTTTAGTCTCTTTTTTCAAAAAGATGTACCGCTGTTGACTTTATGGGGTTACTTGTGCTAAGAGACGTACTCTCCCTATATAAGTTCTTTGTTTTTTTGGTTGGCCTATCCAAAATTTATTGTAAAATTTGAAGTGAAAGTATCGTAAAATTTAAAGCTGTTTGAGCTATACGTATGTATCTATTTTGTTACTTTTTCAATAGCGAGTTCTTTAAATTTAGATAAAAGTTCGTAAGCCTAGATTTTTTTTGGCTTGGTCTATCCAGAGCGAAGTCGAAGGATCTTTTTATCAATGAAAAAAATGAACACATAATATTATTTAGGACACAATTAATATTACTCCTATTTTTTACCTAAATATATGAATCAGGTTTAGGGTGAATGTGTTAATTTAGGTGCTAAATATGATATTCAATGAAAAAACTATCTATTGTCCTATTTATTTATTTTTTCGGGACACTGATTTCTTGTTGTAATGACGATAATACCATAACATACAATACTATTGAATTTGCGAACGTTTCACTGTTTTCTTTCGACGACAACGGCATATTCCCCTATTTCGAGGCATACAATCCTAATGAACTAGGCATTGGTGTTTATGCGGATTCGATATCAACACGCACTGAAATGGCTTCACATTTTTCCACTATGGATAAAGCTTATGCTTTCGAAAATCCAAACAAAGAAATTTACACCAATACAATTGATTCCCTAAACGTAATTACAATTTATAACTTCGATATTAATCATCCTGCGGGTAGTTCTGTTAACGATATTCTATTGTATTTAAATGATTTTGGAGAAACCTCCGAATACAATATTAACCAGGCTTCAGCAGTCTCTCATTTTTATAAATTTGCTGTAGTTCCTGAGAATGACTCCCTTCAATTTAAAATTTCAGGTCGTATTATTAATAAAAGTCATTTTATAAAAAACACGGAATTAGTCATTTTAAGATAAAAAGCACACAAACTCTTCTACAATGGCCCGGCCTCTAAATAGTCTCTTCAAAACACAATAATTCACCTCAAAGGACTCAGTAAAGAACATCAAAGGCATTCTTATAATTCCAATATAAAACTATATTATAAGTAAACAGAGTATTGCATGTTTCTTGTTTGTCAATATAAGAAACACCTTAAACATTTCAACTGTTCCTATAAGCAATTACAGTACAATTATTCGTAACTTTATCGCTTTAATTTAGGTAAATCCCTATCTTAATTGAAACCAATAACAAGGTAATGAACTACAAACATTTAGTAGAAGTAATTAAAGAAAATAGCGAGCGTTTTAAAAGTAAAAATGCGATCTATTATAAAAATAATGAGCGTAATACATGGGAAGGCATTTCTTGGTTAGATTTCGAATCTCGTATAGAAACACTGTCTAAAGCCTTAATAAATTACGGAATATCTGCACAAAATAACATTGCTATTTTTTCAGAAAACATGCCAAATTGGATTATTGCAGACATCGCAATTATGCGTGTTCGAGCAGTAACCATACCCATTTATGCAACCAATTCTAAGAAAGAAGTAGAATATGTTATAGATGATGCACAGGTAAGTTTGCTTTTTGTTGGCGATCAGAATGAATATGATAAAGCTTACGAACTTTTAGACACTTCCAAGTATTTAAAATTAATTGTTGCCTTAACAAAAACCATTACACTCCACCCTAATAAAAATTCTGTTTATTTAGAAGATTTTGTAACTTTTGAAGCAAGTGAACAGATTGATATTGAACTTCAAAAAAGATATTACGAATGTAATTTAGAAGATATCGCTAGTATTATTTACACCTCTGGAACCACTGGAGAGCCTAAAGGTGTCATGCTAGATTATACTAATTTTGGAGGATCTCTGGTTGCTCATGATTATGAATTAGACATTTCAGATCAGGAGGTTTCACTTAGTTTTTTACCATTAAGTCATGTTTACGAACGTAGCTGGGTGTTCTTCTGTTTATTTAAAGGCATTGAAGTATACTTAAATCAGGATCCTAAAAAGATTGTGGATGTTATTAAGGAAGTCAAACCTACTTTAATGTGCACCGTACCTCGTATATTCGAAAAAATATTTTCAGCCATTCAAGATAAAAGAAAAGAAGCTTCTCCTACCAAAATGAAATTGGCAAGTTGGGCTTTAGGCGTGGGTAACAATTATTACAACAAACACAAACGCCTAGAAATAGCTGTCCCTCTAGGTTTAAAATTAAAATATAAGGTTGCAGATAAATTAGTATTAAGCAAATTACGAGACGTATTTGGTGGACGTATTAAATTTATGCCATGCGGAGGAGCGCCTCTAGCGCCAGATATGGTGTCGTTTTTTCATTCGTTTGGACTTAATATAAAATGCGGCTATGGTTTAACTGAAACTACAGCAACTGCTACGCTTTTTGGTAACACCTTTTTTGAGTTTAATTCTGCAGGAAAACCCATAGAAGGCACACAAATAAAAATTGGCGATAATAATGAAGTTCTTGTAAAAGGGCCTGGAGTAATGAAAGGTTATTACAAAAAGCCTTTAGCTACGGCAGAGGTTTTTGAAAATGGATGGTTTAAAACTGGAGATGCTGGTAAAATAGACGACAACGGTAACCTAATAATTACCGATAGAATTAAAGATTTAATGAAAACGTCGGGTGGAAAATATATTGCGCCTCAGAAATTAGAAAATGCTCTTATTACCGACTCCTTTATAGAGCAAATTGCAGTGATTGGTGACGAACAAAAATATGTAACTGCATTGGCTGTTCCTAGTTTCGAGAATTTAAAAAAATACGCTTTAGAACACAAAATTAACTTTAAAGACGTAGAAGATTTAATTACGAATAACCAGATTATAGCGCTTTTTGAAAAACGATTTGAAGAGCTACAAAAAGAATTCTCTAAATTCGAGAAAATCAAAAAATTTACCCTCCTGCCTAAAGAATTCACTATAGAAACAGGAGAAATTACAGCAACATTAAAATTAAAACGAAAAGTGATTCAGAATAAATACAAAGCACTTATCGATAAAATGTATTCGGAATAAGAGCTTGCTTATAACTTATATTGTTATTAATTCCAAAGCGAAACCGTTGTATTAACAGTGTTTATAACATAAAAAAGCCTCAATTGTATATATAATTGAGGCTTTTGTACTAGTACATTATTTTAGTATAGGTGTAGAAGGTAATTTTGGAAAAGGAACGTGTTTTACAATTTCTATTCCTGAAACCTTGGTAAATACTCCAAGAAGCACGTTTAGAGAAAGTCCGAACTTTAAGAGCCGAATATCTTTTTGCCTCTAAAAAACAAATTGCAGAGGCTGTAGCATGACAAATACGACCTATTTATTTGATAAATTAAAAGAACGTTATGGAGTTTAAAATTTAAATTTATAGTTATTTTTGGTTGCGCTTTCAAAATTCATTGATACAAACTTTTATGTTGATAAAATTGAATCCTTTCAGAACCATAAAGGGAAAGCTAAATACTATGAAAAAAATTTTAACCCTAATTTTATTTACACTCATCACAACGGTGACTTTCGGACAAAGTAATTATCAAGATGTTGTTTACCTAAACAATGGTAGTATAATTCGCGGTGTAATCATTGAGCAAGTTCCAAATACATCCATTAAGATAGAAACCGCCGACAAGAGTGTTTTTGTTTATCAAATGGATGAAATTGAAAAATTCACCAAAGAGTTACCTCCCGAAACAGAAGCATTAAAACAAAATACTTATAAAAGAAAGGGTTTCATAGGTTTAGAATTAGGGGCGAATATTCCAGTAGGTAAATTTGCAGATAAAAACAATGGAGCTGCTGAAACAGGATTACAAATAAACTTAATAAATTTCGGGTATTTATTCACTGAAAATATCGGGATTACGGCCACTTGGTTTGGGGCATCAAATCCAATTCAAGGTTCAAGTGATGACTATTTATGGTCTCACGGAGGATTATTAATTGGTCCCTTGTTTTCTTACCCCATTTCAGAAAAAATTGAATGGGATGTAAAACCCATGATAGGACTCTCTACAGCATCAATTACAAATTTAGATTTAGAAGTAGCGTCTTCATTCGCTTTTAATTTAGGGAGCGGATTGCGATTTAATGTAAGTAGATTAATAGCTTTAACCTTTGGGGTAGATTACACAATAACCAAATTCGATTGGGACATTGGAGAGCAAACTATGGGGACAATTGCAATAAAAGGAGGATTTGCATTTAGATTAAAATAGATGTAAAAGATTGATATGACCTTAAAAAATAATACTCGTATTAACTCTTAGTCTTTTTGTTAGCACTTTTTTTGGACATCTTAAAAATAAGGTTTTTAGCCTCACATAACTATTTGAAATACGAGTGTAAAAGAAAGAGGTTTTCAATATTGATAAGACCTCAAGTCTCTCTGTGTATTATAATTGTACTCCTCGATTTTGTGCATACTGACTTTATTGTTTTAAATTGGTGTTTTTTTAAAACACCATATATGGTATATCAATTATCAGATTTAAAACAGTTTTAATCTGTATTCATATTTTAAAGACACACTAAAACATAGGGATTTGTATGTCTACTAGCTTCTAATTTTCCTTATAAATAATGATTAACAACACGCTGAAAAACATAATGCAGAGACTAAAAACAGGCGAATTTTACGGAACACATTACCAAAAGTCAGCTTTTGAAAACATTATTATTACAGATACCGAATACACACATAGCAAAGTAGATTGGCATCATCACGAAAATCCGTATTTTACTTATTTGCTCCAGGGAAAACTATTTGAAGCAAATAAAAAAGAATCTTACTATTTAAAACCCGGAAGTCTTTTGTTCCATAATTGGCAAGACGAACATTACAATATTAAACCACCAGAGTATACTAGAGGGTTTCATATAGAACTTAATGCAAATTGGTTTTCAAATTATAACATTCAAATAAAAGATTTTGAAGGAAGCATTAACTTAAAGCATCCTTTAGTTAAAAACTTAATGAACAGTGTATTTATTGAGTCTAAAATAAACGATCAATATTCTAATTTAAGTATTGAAGCAACATTAATAGACATTTTTGGTTCTATAAAAAAAACAGAAGATAGAATTTTAAAAAGACCGTTATGGGTGAATAAACTTCAAGAACTTCTCTTGGAAGAAAATATTGACTATTCGCTAAAAAATTTAAGTGCAATTTTAGAAATTCATCCCATACATTTGTCTAGAGAATTTAGTAGATATTTTGGAACAACGCTTGGCAATTACATTAGACTTATAAAACTGAATAAAGCATTTTGCTTACTTGCTTCTAATAGATTTTCAATGACAGAAATTTGCTATAAGTGTGGTTTTTACGACCAAAGTCATTTTATAACTAATTTTAAATCGGTTTACAAAACAACACCTTCCAATATATTAAAACAAATCTCTTAATGTTAATTATATACAATTATAACGTATTTTAAAACGATATTTTTGCTTCAAATTACAAATATGAAATCACCTTATTTTTTAATCCTTATTGCTTGTTTAATACTCTCGTGCAATACTAAATCGAAAACCGTACAGCCGGAATCAGCAGAAAATTTGAATTTTTCAAAAACTGATATCACCAAAGACAAAACAACTTCAGAAGACTATTTACAAATCTTTACTCTTAATAAAGATGAATTTCTAAACATGCATTTCACCTTAGAAAAGCCACTTATTCAGAGTCTTAAATTACTAGCACCAAACCTAACAGACAATGAATTATTAGAAAAAGGGAGTTTTCAATTTTCATTTATAGTAGATGGAGAACCTATTTATATAGAGAATTTAAATACAGGAGCGGGATTAAAAGCGTCTAAAACAGAGCAACTTAATCATACAATACGGTTAATAACACCACAACAATTAGATTATTGGGGTTGGTATTTATGGCTTAAGTTTATGAAATTAGGTGGCGGACAAGATGCACTTAGCGAAGGGAATCATACGTTAAGCATAGAAGTTAAACCTTATATAAAACAAGACAGCTTAAAAGTAGGTGAGCTTTTGGCTAAAGGACATATTACTATTGAAGTTCCAGAAATACCTATAGATAAAAGCTTAATATCACTTCAAAAAATACAACCCAATAGTGGTTGGGAACTATCTAAAGATTATTTTGATATCAGCAAAATTGAAGCTTTAAATAAAAAAATTGCAGAAGGTCGTTTTGAGAATATTAATGGAATTGTAGTCATAAAAGAAGGCGAAATATTAATTGAGGAGTATTTTAATGGAGAAACGAGAGATAGTTTGCACGACCCAAGATCTGTAGGGAAATCAATTGCTTCTACAATGTTAGGAATTGCAATTGACGACCATTTCATAAAAAACGAAAACGCCTTATTAAAAGATTTTTACGATTTAAAATCCTTTGAGAATTATAGTTCGAAAAAGGATTCTGTATCACTCAAATCGCTGTTAACAATGAGTTCTGGATTTCTTGGTGACGATAGTGATTACAGTAGTCCCGGACATGAAGAAAATATGTACCCCACAAATAACTGGGTGGAATTCACGCTTAATTTACCGATGCAAAAAGACAAGATAATGGGCAAAGACTTTGCATACTTTACTGCAGGAACAGTTGTTTTAGGAGATATTATTCAGATGTCTGTGCCTAATGGTTTAGTTTCTTATGCCGACGAAAAATTATTTGCACCGCTTGGTATTACAAACTATCAATGGGAATTTACACCACAAAAAGTTGGAAATACTGCTGGTGGCATAAGATTGAGAGCCGTAGATTTTGCTAAATATGGTCAATTATATAAAAACAAAGGACTCTGGAATGGGAAACAAATTTTAAACAAACAATGGGTAGAAAAAAGTTTCGATAAACATGTACAACAATCTATCGATGGAGATGCATATGGATACTTATTCTGGAATAAAACCTATACTTATAATAACAAAGCGTATGAAGTCTCTTTTTGTAGTGGAAATGGAGGAAATAAAATTTTCATATTTAAAGACATTCCTTTTGTTGTCGTTTTAACGTCTTCGGCATACAACACTCCAAGCGCTCACGCCAATGCAGATAAAATAATGATTGAGTATATATTACCCGCAATACTAGGGACATAATATAAGGTAGTTGCACACACCTATAAATTAGGTTTAAGGTACTCGCCTACTCCTTAAAATTCCTTCAGCGTTAACTTAACTGTGATTTGTTTGCTAAATTAGTTGCTTAAACATATCTATTTAGCGATATACTACCAGATTCAAGATTTAATATATGAAGACATACATCGTGATTTTAGTTTTAATTGTAATGTCTTGCAAAGGACAATCCGATAAAAACAATCAGACTGAAAGACCAAAATCTGAAATTATTAAGACTTCAGATTTTGAATTAATCAAAGCCGAAAACCAAAAAGGTTTAGTGATTTTATTTCCCTGTTTTCCTTGTGATGCCGAAAACACATTATCTGAATTTAAAATTGTAGACATAGTATAGAAAATGGTTTTTCAGTTTTAGCCATGAACTTAAATCAACGTTTATATCTAAGTCAAAAAGAAAAACAAGAATTAGCGGAGCAATTAAAAAGCATCGCTCGCGAGCAAAATTTATCTAAAAAAAATATATTTATTGGTGGCTTTTCAAGCGGTGGAAATGTAAGCCTGCTAATTAGTGATTACCTTGTTAAAACCGAAAGTACAATGCAACCAAGAGGTGTTTTTATAGTAGATTCCCCAATTGATTTTTTAGGGCTTTACAAAACATCAGAAAAGAATTTGAAACGGGAATATTCAGACATATCTGTCCAAGAATCGGCTTGGATTAAGAATATGTTTGACACAAATTTTGGAAATCCAGCACATGGAATTACCAATTACGAGCAAAATTCGCCTTATACATTTAAAACCCAAAATATTGATAACTTAAAAGGTTTGGAACAGTTAAAAATTAGACTTTACACAGAACCTGATATAAAGTGGTGGAGTGAAAATAGAAACAATGATTTTGAAGATTTAAACGCTTTTTATATTCAAAATTTATCAGAAAAATTAAAAACCGAATTTGGTACAAACACTATTGAACTGATAAATACAGAAAATCGAGGTTATCGCGCAAACGGAGAAAGACATCCGCATTCTTGGTCGATAGTAGACGAAAAAGATTTAATAAATTGGATGTTAGAATAGACCACTTTGGGTAGCATCCTGTATTATTAATTGTTTCGTTCTACCCTTCTTGTAAATACTTTCAATTACGTTTAATTTCCGTGTTTATTTGGCTACTTGCTAAAAAATAACTATTCTCGAAGTAGAATCATAGAGATATTTCGCTGTATCGTTTTGGACTTTAGAGTGAAAACCAAAAATCTATTTTTTAGATTCTCGATTTCTCAGGAAAGACAGTTTCATTGGAAACCTCAAGGAATTCTTTCCGATTAAAAGTTGTAATGCTATTAAAGAAAAATATTTTAAATGAAAAAAGTAATCATTGTTGGTACATCTAGAAATGATGGAGATACGTTTAAAGTCATGCATGAACTTAGGATACAATCAGATTGGGACTTGATAAATTTGAACGATTTTAATTTTAGTTATTACGACTACGAAAATAAAAACAGGCATGATGATTATCTGATTTTAATGAGACAAATCATTAAAAAATACGATACGCTAATTTTTGCCACTCCTGTATATTGGTATGCCATGAGCGGAATAATGAAAGTATTTTTTGATAGATTTACAGACTTACTGACTATAGAAAAAGAACTCGGACGGAAATTACGTGGCAAGAAAATGGCTGCAATTAGCTGTTCTATTGGAAACCATTTAGGCGACCAATTTTGGCTCCCCTTTTCGGAAACTGCTAAATATTTAGGAATGGACTATATTGGAAATTATCATATTATTACAGGAAAACTTAATAAGGAAAAGATGACTGAATTTATTAACCATATAGGAAAGTAATAATGTGTTACAACTCTAGGAACCTATGTATTTCACGTCCTCACCCATTTACCTAAATTATCTAAAGCAAAAAAAACAGCAGTAATTCGAATGAAAATTTTTGAAACCGACAGATTAATCGTTAGAAGATTAAAAGCATCCGATTCTGATGACTATTACGATATGATGGGGAATCCGAATGTGATGGATTTAGTTCCAAGACAAGTCCTCTCTAGAAAAGAAAGTGATAAACATTTAAAAGACTGTATAGATTCTTACCAAAGTGAATCTGACACAAAAGTTTATGGAATAGAAATTAAGAATAAAAAGGAGTTTATCGGACTTTGTGCCTTTTTAAAAAATGATAAAAACGAAGACGAAATTGGTTATCGTTTAAGGGAAATATTCTGGAGAAAAGGATACGGTTCTGAAATAGCTAAAGGACTTATCTCTTTCGGATTTGATAAAATGGATATGGCAAAAATAACAGCCGATGTGGATACTAAAAATCTAAACTCTGTAAAGATCTTAGAAAAATTTATGTCTTCTGAAAAAGAGTTTTTCAATACATCTGATAATTGTATAGACAGAAGGTATATAATATTAAAAGATAATTGGTTACTATAACAAAGACTAGGAATCAGAAAAACACGAAACGTCCACTATTCATTTATTAGCACTTAATTCTTAATAAAAACTCAATCTTTATTCTTTCTCATCTCTAAGTATGAGTTCCCGTAAATTTTTGAAATATGTTACTAAACGCTCCTAAAGTTATATAACCCACAGTGCTTGCAATTTCACTTAAATATTTATCGTTTTTTAATAACATTTCAATAGCTTTAATCATGTGCAATGTTTTCTAATATTTTAAAAATGAGATCTGTAAATCGACCTAAAAAAAACGTAAAATCAAACGTTCACTCACATTAAAACGATTGCTGATGCCTTTTAAAGTTAAAACTTATCCGAAATTAACGTCTAAATAATCAGTTATTTTTGTCACACGTTAGTTATCCGATAAAGGCAATTGTAAAGGTAAATTCTTATTTTGAAATGATGATAAACAAAGGTGAATATAGTTTTTAAAGTGGTCGTTTTGATAAAAATAGCCTACCAAAAAGAAAATCTTTATAAGGTTCCAAAACGTCGCAGTTATAACTTATGAATGCGAACCTAAAAACGATGTATAGTAAAACTTAAAATCCACTTATTTAAAAACAAGGCTAGGAACTTTAGCCCTATTTAAAAAATTGCTATTTTTAGCTTAAACAATATGGGGTGCTTAATGTACTGGCTTTAGTTTTTATTGCTGAAAATTCTCGTCGACAAACACGCGACATTTCATACACGACAGCTTAGTACTCCTTAAATAATTTACCAGATGCATAGAATTATAATTTACTCCTTACTGCTTGTTTTTTGCTTTAATACTAAACTAGTTGCGCAACAAAAAGACATGTACATTAAAGCTGGATATTTATACGATAGTAAAGAAAACAAACTTCTAGAGCACAAAGTCGTCCACATTAAAAATAATAAGATTGTATCTATAGGCGAATTCAATTCCATTCCAAAAAACAGAATTAAAGACGTTGTAGATTTATCTGAATACACAGTACTTCCGGGACTCTTAGATGCCCATACACATGTGCTTTTTTCTCAAGAAGCCGATGAAGACTTTGCCAATCACAGTGTGCATACACTTACCATGGAAAGCGATGGTTTAAGAACATTGCGAGGTTCTAAAAGAGCGCAATCTTATTTAGACGAAGGATTTACAAGTATTAAAGACCTTGGTAATTCTGGATTGTATTTGGATGTTGCACTTCGCGATGCTATTAATGAAGGCACAGTTAAGGGACCTCGTATTTTTGCTTCTGGAACAATATTGGCTGCAACTGGTGGACAAATTTACGGGGTGTCTCCAAAGCATCAAGATATTATAGATTTAGAATATCGCGTTATAACAAGTGTAGACGATGCTAAAAATGCTGTCCGAGAACATGTAAACCAAAACGTAGATTTAATAAAAATTTGTGCCGACAATATTCCGAATAATACGAAACTCACAATCGATGAAATGACAGAAATTGTTAAAACAGCACACTCTTATAACCTTACTGTAACTGCACATTGTGTAACAAATCAATCGGCTTGGAATGCCATAGAAGCTGGTGTAGATGGTATTGAACATGGATTTAATCTTTCAGATTCAACATTAACTAGAATGGCTGAAAAAAAGATATTCCTAGTCCCTACAGAAAATAGTAAAACCTATATGGAAACCTACGCAAAACTTGCGGGTTATAGTGAAGATAATATAGATTGGATAGACGGTTATATGGAAAAACAGAAAAACAGATTGCATAGAGCTATTGCCGCAGACGTTATTATTGTAGCAGGTTCTGACAATTATACAGACATTGGAGTGACACGCGGAAAATCATCTAAAGATATGTTTCTCACCTATTTTGAGGCAGGAATGAAACCTTTAGACATTTTACAGTCGGCTACATACAATTCAGCACTTCAGTTAAACAAAGAAAAAGAAATTGGTTACCTCACGCCTTTTGCAAACGGAGATCTTATTGCCGTAAAAGGAGATCTTAAAAATGATTTTATTCATACATTAGATCAAATTGTATTCGTTATGAAAGGTGGAGAAATATACCTTGATATCACTAAAACGGACAAATAATTACCGCTAAATAGTGAAGCAAAATCCCAGCAAATAACACACTATTGTTGGCCTTAAGGGAAGTTTATTCCGAAATTATCTCATTTAAATCTCCTTTATACATCACCATTATCAAACACAGTACTACCCTACTTTTTTTCAACAAAACACATTAAAATCTAAAATAAAAGTTAAAACATTTTTTATTTTCTAAACGATTGGTTAGTTTTGCACTGTGTTAGAATTATAATGGCTAGAAAAAAAGAATATATAGAAGAAGACGTTATCGAGAAAGCAATGCTTTTATTCTGGAAAAATGGATATGCGACAACATCTATGCAAATGCTTGAAAAAGAAATGGGCATAAATAAATTTTCTATATACTCCAGTTTCGGAAACAAAAATGGTGTATTTCTTGAAAGTATTGCTTGCTACAAGAAAAAACTAAACACACTTATAACCAAGTTAAAAGTATCTAAAAATGGAGTTGAAGGTATAAAACAATACTTCTACGATTTTATAGAGTTCTCTAAAGAAACAGAGTTTGGTAAAGGGTGTTTGGTAACTAATACAGCAAATGAAATAGGAGAAGATGCAGACGAAAAGATTAAAGATGTATTATTTAAATTCACAGACGAAGTTAAAGATGTATTTACACTTAACTTAGAACAAGACAAAAGCAAAGACCATGAGACAATTGAACAACAGGCTGATTTTTTACTAATTTCTATGTTTGGTTTATCTTCGGCATCAAGAATATTTAACAAAACACAACTCGACAATTATATACAAAATATATTTAAAAACGTATAAGCTTTTTTTTAAACGAAAACTAAACGAACGTTTAGATATAAACATATCATTACACCATACAAAGTATGAACAAAATACTATTTAGCTCCAACCTATTAATGGGGATTATATTATCGCGATTTGCAATTTCAAAATTAGCCGGTTGGGAAATTTCAGTACAGGCATTTATAGAAATGGCCAAACCTTTAGGTATCAATCCTACAGTATTCCGAGTAACTACAGGAGTCTTAATTTTGGCAGTAGTTATTGGTTATTTATCAACGGCTGTTTTTAGTTTAATAAAAAACCAGACTGAAATCACATCTAAATTCTCTTTTATAAATTGGGCAACTTTAGCAAATATTTTTGGTCTACTTACAATGACGGGGGCACTTATAGCCGAGTTTTCTTTACGAGTGCAACCTAAATGGTTACTAGTATATATCGCCTTCGGAATTATCGTTTTATCAACAATAAATCTATTTATTTTAAATACACAGAAACAATTAATAATCACTAAAAAGTAAAAATATGACAACATTAAAAATTCACAACATCGAAACTGCTCCAGAAGCAAGTAAACCATTATTAGAAAAATCTTTAAAAGGTTATGGAATGCTTCCTGGCTTACATGGTGTTTTAGCTGAATCTCCAGAAACGTTTGAAGCTTACCAAACCTTACATGGATTATTTACAAAAACATCTTTTAATGCAGACGAACTTACTGTAGTATGGCAAACTATTAATGTAGAACACGAATGTCATTATTGTGTACCTGCACATACGGGTATTGCAAACATGATGAAAGTAGATTCGTCTTTAAGTGATGCGTTAAGAAATAGAACGGCTATGCCAACAGAGAAATTACAAGTTTTACACGATTTCACTTTAAAAATGGTACGTAATCGCGGACAAGTTACTCAAGAAGATCTGTCTACATTTTATGGTGCCGGATATGGAGAAAAACAAGTCTTAGAAGTCATTTTAGGATTGTCGCAAAAAGTAATTAGCAACTACACAAATCATATTGCGAATACACCTGTAGATGCTCCTTTTAAAGAATTTGCTTGGACACCAAAGACCGTTTAAACAGATATTAGCTAGATAAGTTTTAACCTTTATTTGGTTAAGCTTATCTAGCTTTTTAATATTTTAAATTACCTAAATGATAGGAATTTAAGACGTCCTACCCGATTAGCCAAAGGCTCAGTACCTTTTTTATGCCAAATACACTTTCCGAATTAAAAGAACCGATAGGTTTTGTCTAAAATCAACAGTTTTAAGGTTTAAAGTGGGTATAATCTAAACCGAATTAAAACTCTTAGGTTTTTATTATTCTGAAAAAAGCCTTAAATTATAGCAGCTTAAATCGGTCTTTCTTAACACACAAACGTAATGCTAATTATAAAAAAAACAAACCACCTTGTAACTGTATGTTGCTTTCTCGGTGTCTTTTCACTGTTTGCTTGCCAACAAGATCAGAACGTGTCTTCCAAACCAACAACCGCGATTAAAGAGAAAGCAGTCGTACCTAAAGCAGATCTTTTTAACGCATATTGGTATTCTGGCAAAGCGGAGATAAATAGCTATGCATTAAAACAATCTCGATATGGAGACATCCGTGAAGGTGAAGTTGTATTGGTATTTGTAACCGAACCGTTTTCGCTAAGTAAACAAGTAAAATTAGATCGTCCTAAAGCTGCTGCAGAAGATAATGTATCTGTAATGAAATTGAATAACATCAGAAAATTCACGACAGGGATCTACGATTATTCAATTGTAACATCTACATTTTCACCAGTCGATTTTAAAACATATCCGCATACCTTAAAATTAAACACGAGCATTCAAGAATGGTGCGGACATACATTTACACAGCTAAATCTCGAAGATCAAAATTATCAGTTTCAACAATTTTCTTACTTTGAAGCAGACGGAGATACCGAAAAAAATATCCCTGTATCACTTTTAGAAGATGAGCTATTTACACGCATTCGCTTAAATAAAGGACAACTTCCCTTAGGTGAAATTGATATGATATTTTCTACATTATACAGTCGTTTTAATTATAAGGCATTAGAAGCAACTAAAGCTACAATTAGTAAAACGGAATCCGATTCCATAATAAATTACACCATTGATTATCTGAGCTATGACAGGAACATTTCTATCGCTGTTCAAAACGAATTCCCTTATAAAATCCTATCGTGGACAGAAGATAACGGCGATGGATTAATTACTGAAGCGCGATTAAAAAAGAGCATAAACGAGCCCTATTGGAATCAGAAAAGTGTATCGGATGAAGCCAAAAGAAGAGAACTACAATTGTTAAATTAACATCTTAAATCATCCCGAATTACACGGCACACCCAAAAGAATGGTTGCACTCCATAATTTAAAAAAACAAGTCGTACTAAGATCAAGAGAATTGTATATTTTCAGCTCTTTTCAAAAATGGCTAGCGTTTACTCGACCATCTAAAATCATGAAATTTTGTTCCAAATATGTAAGTCTCGGAGATTTTCTATTCGGTTTTTATTTACTAAATTAGAAGCTTAAACGAGCAACTAATCAGAAACCAAAACGTTAATGTAATTACTGCTTTTTTTAAGTAAAACATTAATAAGAACAATCCGAAATGAGATTCTATACCCGCATTTTAATTATCCTATTTATAGCTTCCAACCAGCTAATTTTTGCAACCGATCTAGATACACTCAAGCAAAACTTAAAAGATTTTTATATCCTAGGAGCTGTTAGCGATGGAGAAGTACAACTGTTACTCGAAAATATAAATCCCGATTTTTCCTTTGCAGATATTGATTACACGATGCATCGAAAGAGTAATTGGAATCCGCGAATGCACCTAACTCGACTGAGTATTCTTGCTACGGCATACGAAAATGTAAAGAGTAAGTATTACAAGTCGGAAGACATGGCAAAAACAATTGTTGGCGGATTAAACTTCTGGAGCTACAATAATTTTTATAGCGACAACTGGTGGCAACAAGAAATTGGAGTTCCTCTAAGTATTGGACCAACACTTGTTATTTGCGAATCTATTATTCCAGATTCCACCATGACACGGTCCTTAAAAGTAATGGATAAATCTAAAATTGGCTTGACCGGACAAAATAGAATATGGCTTAGTGGCAATGTTTTTGTGCGAGAATTGTTGCGCGGTAACGATAGTTTAATCACCAATGCCGCGAATACCATAAAGGCTGTTGTAGTACCCTCAGAACCTTACCAAGAAGGAATTCAGCCAGATTATTCATTTCATCAACACGGGCCACAACCGCAGTTTGGAAACTATGGGTTACATTTTTCAGAAGATATTATTAAGTGGATGTTTATTTTTAATAATACCGACATCGCCTTTTCGCCCTCAAAAATTGATTTGATACGTAAGCTCATGTTCGAAGGGCAACAAAAAGTGGTATATAAAGGCAAGTACGAGGTTTTAGCTACGGGACGTCAAATCTTCCCAGAAATGGTAGATGGCAAAAAATATCGCGGTCCAATGGCTAAATATGATCTTTACAAAAGCCTTGAGCAGATATTTAATGCCTTCGATTCCCAAACCAATCCCGAAAGTGCTCCCTATGAGTATATTCATTTCCGGAATTCCGATTATAGTTTGTATCGCACAGATACATTTTTCTCTGCTGTACGTATGTCTTCACAACGCGTTATCGGAGGCGAGGCTCTAAATGGTGAAAACCAGATGGGGTATTATTTAGGAGATGGCACCAACCTTATTTATCGCAAAGGAGACGAATACCATGAAATTTATCCGATTTGGAATTGGAAAAAATTACCAGGCACAACTACAGTACAGGACACATCTAAAATTCCCGTTTTAACGGTGAAAGGATATAATAATGAATCCAATTTTGCTGGCGGATTAAAAGGTACAAACGTGGGTATTACAGCTTTTAAATACCGAAGAGATAGCCTACAGGCAAATAAGTCTTATTTTTTTATCGACAACAAAGTGTATGCTATGGGCTCTGCCATTAGTACCGACAGAAACTTTGATGTGGTGACTACAATTAATCAAAGTTTAAAAAACGGAGCGGTTTCTATTGCTAAAAACAAAGGTCAGATTAGCTCTGTTTGGCATGACAGTATTGCATACGTGAGTTTGGCAAAACAGCATTTAAATGTAACTCAGGGAGCGCAAACGGGCAACTGGAAAAAGATACTCGCTTGGTCTACAGATACTATAATTTCTAAACCTGTTTTTGATATAGAAGTGAACCATGGCGTGAAACCTAAAGCTGGCAAATATGCTTATGTGAGTGTGGTTGGAATATCTGAAAAAGAAGTAAAACACGTTATTAAAACTCAATTGGGAGACCTTATTGCGCATACAAACAAGGTGCATGCCCTAAGCTTTAACCAAGGTAAAACCATTGCCATCGTAGCTTTTGAACCCTGTGAAGTTTCAATAGGACCGCAGCAAAAGTTAATCATTAAAACGCCTTGCCTATTGAGTTTGAATAAAGATAAAAAGGGATGGATCATAGAAGCTGTAGACCCGACTCAGCAATTAAAAACTCTTGCTTTTGAAATTAGTGGAAAATACCACATACAAGGGACTCAGTATTCGGAAATTAAAGGAAACAAAACCGCTTTTAACATTACACTTCCAAGCACTAGCTATGAAAAAGGAATGAAAAATACTGTGGAGTTAATTACAAACTAAATTTAAGCGAACAGATCCAGTGAATTACATATTAATATCTTACTGGGAAATATGCTAAAACGACTTTTCTTACCATAAGCTAGCCCCTAGAACCAATTACACAAACCACTGTAAAACAGTCATATGTCTGCAAATTAGAATTTATTTCTTATTTTTAAGAAAAATCTTATGCGTAGTAAACCGACAATTACTTTAAAACCACTTAGGCATAATAACAAAACCTTTATAGCTATACATTTTGACTCCGATGAAATTATAGCTGCATATATAAAAGACCTATCAGATGTAAAGTGGAGCAACACCTATAAGGTGTATTGTACACATTATAACAAAAACCGTATTCATCAGCTTTTTGAATATTTCAGAGAAAAAGATTGGTATGTTAACTATGAATCCTTTAAAACATACAATACACCAAAGGAAGTTCCCAATACAAAAAAAGCAATTAGCACAGCCATGCTTCCACTTTTAAGTAATACCGCAGAAATCAACCTATCAGGATACAGAAAATGGTTAGAACAAAAACGCTTAAGCTCAAATACTGTAAATACATATACTGAAGTTACAAGCTATTTTATTAGATATTTAGATCTAAAAAAAATCTCAAATATAACGGCAAGAAGTATCGAACAATTTAACTATGATTTTATTTTTAATGCCAACAAATCTGTTTCCTATCAAAACCAATGTATTAGTGGAATTAAAAAATACTTAGAATATGAAAAGATTTTAATTGATGATTTAGATATTAAGCGGCCTGAAAAAGATAAAAAGCTACCCATCATTTTAAACAAATCAGAGATAAAAGTAATTCTAGATACAACAACTAATTTAAAACATAAAACCTTATTAAGCCTCCTATATTCAGCTGGATTGCGTATTGGTGAAGCGCTCAATTTAAAATTAAATGATTTTGATTTTGAACGCGGGTTAATACATATAAAATCAGCAAAGGGAAGAAAAGACAGATACACCCTTTTATCTCCCGGATTTATAGGTTTATTACAAGTCTATGTGCAACAATATACACCACAAACCTATCTATTTGAAGGACGCTTTGGAGCACAATACACACAAGTTAGCGCCAGACAAGTATTAAAAAAAGCATTACGAAGTGGTCATATCAAAAAATATGCAACGCTTCATACACTAAGGCATAGTTTTGCAACACATTTATTAGAAAGTGGGACAGATTTACGTTATATCCAAGAATTATTAGGACATAGCAGTCCAAAAACGACCATGATTTATACACACGTTTCAACAGCTAACTTAAAAGAAATTCAAAATCCCTTTGACTCCTTGTAAGAAAGCATATATATTTACATGAAGATGATGAATACTTTTGGAATAATAAGGATGATTAATTATAGTTAATAACCATCGTTATCCCACCAATATAGCATATTATGTAGTATTCAATCATCCATATAAACAAGTTGGCATTCATTATGAAAAAACGAAATCTCAATCTAATTTTGATATTATCGAGTATAATCTCGATAGGATTTCTGACTGTTCAACTCTTGAAACTACCGACTTTTATGTTGGGCTCAAATTATCTGACAATTATGATTTTGTCAATTATATTGTTTGGAAGTCTAATAATCGGATTGATTATAAAAGCAATTTTTAAACATTATAGTTTTAAGACATTATTGCTTTCTTTATTTACAATCTGCTCTGTTATTGGAATTTTTTATTTGCATAAACCAACTTATGACATAATTGTCCCCGAAAATTACATTGGAGAAGTAAACCTAATTTTATCCAACGTAAAAGAAAACCGACTGATTTTGGACGAAAACGGAATTGGTTATATCAATAAAGTTACGTTCAATAAAACCTTCAATCCGAAAATTATACAAAACGGAATTGAAATTAATGAAAGAACGGTTGGATTTAATCCTTCAACATTTTGGGCGATTTCAAAAACAACGACCAAAAATGGAAAAGAAATAAAAGCATTAACTTTTGAGATTGTCCCAAAAGATAAAATAGGAGAAAAACAATATTATCATACGGAATTGAGCAAGTTTGTGAACGATAAATTAATAACAGCTGAATAAAATAACGAAATGCCAACACCGTGTATAATTAATGGCTAATTCTCGCATACTTACGAAAATCCTCGCGGATTTTCTATCTAGTGTTTATTTGCTAAATTAGGTGCTTAAACACGCCACTAATCATACACAAACACGTTATGTGTAAGCTAAAAAAAAATCCGTGAAACAAGAAAAATGGGAATATTTGACTTTATAAGAGGTAATAAAAAAGCGAAATCGGAAAATACCGAAAAAGAAAAAATTGATGTTTCTCAAACATTTATTGATAAAAGCAAAAAAGAGTTTTTGGCTAATAAAATTGGCAATGTCCTTGATGAAAATAAAGAGATAACCCTAACTGAAGACGAAATTCAAAAATATATTCATCAAGAAGTTAATGAACGAATATCAAGCGAACCTAAATTTGAATTTAGTTCATCTAATTTTGACCCATTATTTCAAGAATCTGCAAAAATTATAGTGGAACATCAACAAGGTTCTGCTTCTTTACTTCAAAGAAAACTGAAATTAGGATATAATAGAGCTGGAAGATTAATAGATGAACTTGAAATGGCTGGAATTGTTGGTCCGTTTCTTGGACAAAAAGCAAGAACTGTAAATCTTCCGAATATTAATCAACTCGAACTTTTTTTTCAACTTGGAAAAATACAAAACGAGAGATTTGACCATTTCAAAAAAAACATTTTACCATTACACGAAGAACTGATTTCTACCAAAGTAAGAGAACTTATCAAATCGCAAGAAATTGAACAAGAAAATGAATTGAAAGAAATCTTAAAACAGGAAATTCTGGATAAAGAAAATGATAAAAATGAAAAAGAAAAAAGGCGACAACTCAAAACTCAAATTAGAAAAGAATTAATCGAGGAAGGAATTTTATCAAATCTAAACGAATCGGATTTAAAACGTGAACCTATACCTCAAGAAGTTCTTGACCGAGTTTGGAATAGAGATGGCGGAAAATGTGTAAAATGTGGAAGTCAAGAAAAAATAGAATTTGACCATATTATTCCTTTTTCAAGAGGAGGTTCAAATACATATAGAAATTTACAGATTTTATGCGAGCAATGTAATCGTGGAAAATCGAACAATATTGGATAAACGAAAGAAAAGCCTACACATAACACCGTGTATAATTAATGGCTAGTTCGAGCTTGCTTACGAAAACCCTCGCGGATTTTCTATTCAGTTTTTATTTGCTAAATTAGGTGCTTAAACACGCCACTAATCATACACAAAACCGTTGTAGCCAATTTGAGAAAAATGCCGAATACTATTCAAAAATATATAACCGAAAATTGTCAGTACTTATCTGAAAAAGATATTCTTCAAATGAATGAATCTGATAATGGACCAATAAACAATGTTTTAAATGGACTGAATAAACATTGTTACGGAGTTTGGTTATTAGACGACAAAACCGATAACAATTATCTTTTATTTTATATTAATAATCGAATTGAATTAAGTGGTTTGGTTTGTAGATTTAAAATAAATGATAAAAAACGTAATGATTTTACTATTGGCTTTGCGAAAGTTATAAATCAAGAATATCCTAAAGATACTGATTTAATAGAAGTTTTTAACACATTTCAAAATCATACGAGAACAATGTTGGAAAAAATTAATCGGTTCACTTATGGGAATGAAATTGCTGACAAAAACGGAACATTAATAGTAAAAGGTAAAGCTGGAATTGATTTTGTACCATTTGTGAATAAAAAAGAGGCTTTTAAAGATATTTTTTTTAAAGATAATGAAAATGTATCAGCGGAAAATGGAAATAAAATATACTTAATGTTTAATCCGAGAAATGGCTACACAAAAATTGGTCGCAGTATAAAGCCAAAAGTAAGAGAAAAGACTCTTCAAGGAGAAGACCCAGAAACTGAAATCATAGCATTATGGAATTCACCAAAATCAACTGAAACGGATTTACATAAAAAATTTAGTGAGAAAAGAATTCGTGGCGAATGGTTTAATTTAGGAATATCTGACTTATTAGAAATTAAAGAAAAAATGAAATAAAAACTGGCTACAACACGGTATATAAAAAATTGCTAATTTCACCTAAACCAATGTCAGTTGCTTTGTTTGCTACTGCTGATTTTCCTGCGGAAAATCCTCGCACACAAACACGCAACTTTCCATATACGCAAACGTTGTAAGCCATTTGAGAAATAATATGACACATAAATCTGATTTAGATAAATTCGTTGAAAACAATGACAAAGAGTTTCTGACTTTTTACGGAAATCAACTAATATCAAACTTAAATGACTTAAATAAAAAAGAAGAAAAACAATCAATTTTTCTGACCTTATTACTTCTTTTGTTTTTTCTTCTAAAAACTAGTAAACTAGAAAGTTTTGACATTGGACCTCTAGAAATTACGGACACTGGAATCATTGTTGTATTCATTCCAATTGTATTTATTTATACTATGTTCAATATGTACAGCTTAACGTTTCAAAAAAAAGAAACCCAAATAATTTTAAACCACCTATATCATAAACAACTTCTACTAAAAGACAATGGACTCAAAGAAAATAATTCAAACAAATTTTCAAGAGCATTTTTTCCTTTATCACTTTCTAATACTGTTAAAAAAATAATATCTGGCAAACACCATATAATTGAATCTATAATTGGATTTATACTTTTATTTCCGACAATTTTAATTGCATTACTGCCGTATTTTGTGATTTATCTAATGTTAAGTGAGATTTACACAAGTCAATTTTCTTTTTGGTACGGAAAATTAGCTTTTTACGTTTCTATTTGGGGAGTTGCTTTAGTTTTGTTTTATGTAATAACAAATGGAATTAAAGAAAATGAATAAAAAAAAACGGCTTACAACACCGTATAAAAAAAATTGCTAGTTTTAGTTAAACCAATGTCAGTTGCTCGTTTGCTAGCTTCTGATTTTCCTTCGGAAAATCCTCGCACACAAACACGCAACTATTCTTAGTGTGCCAAGAATCAACCACGGCAATAAAATGGTTGAATGCTGTAAATAAGATGATGGTAGGTCCATCAGAGTCGTTGTATAGGCGATGGCTCTAAACCACCTAAAGGTGCTGCAATTAAT